>CAZWMB010000136.1:0-1506 GCA_964634635.1 uncultured Lachnospiraceae bacterium | reverse complement strand
GTAAAAACCTTGTTTCTCCTTTGGACTGCGGAATTTTATTAGAAAAGATATATCGGAAAGAGTTGGTTTCAGAATCAGCCAGCGATGAAATGCTTTCTCTGCTACTGCGCCAGGAACGGCGAAATAAAATTCCATATTTACTTCCAAGCGAAGTGAAAACGGCAAACAAGACCGGAGAAACGAGTACAGTTGAGAGTGATGTAGCCATTGTGTTTGCGCCGCAATGTGATTATATTATATGCGTGCTGACTAATAGCAGCAGTACAGGAATCGAAGGAATTCAGAACATTTCCAAAATGGTATATGACTATTTTAATGAATAGATGCGCGTAGCGTGTCGACAAATTACAAATAAGGGGTTTGTCGACACGCCCGAATTATATAATTATCAATTTATCTTATTATCTTAAAATCCTATAACATTTGTAACCAACATAGAGGAATGTTTCCCTTGCTACAAACGGTATTTTAGTTTTTAGGCTCTGATACGCGGAAGTTTGTGTTGGTGATGAATAAGCATCCATCCCGATATCCTCTGCGATAAGCATCGACCTTTTCATATGCAACGGGTCGCTTACTATCAGCGCTGTCTTGTATCCTTTTTCTTCCATTATCTTTTTTGAATTTTCTAAATTTTCCTGTGTTATGGTAGATTGATTTTCAAGAATTATTTTTTCCTCCGGAATGCCCTGACTGATAAGATAATCTTTTGCTATAAATGCCTCTGATAAGGTATTTCCCTCTCCCTTTCCACCGGTAACTATTATTTTTTCAATGCTATTATCGTTAAATAATTCAATCGCGTGATTAAGTCTTTGTTTATATACCTGCGAAACTCCATCATCACTAACAGAGGCTCCAAGAACAATTGCCACATCACATTGTTTATTTTCATATACATTGCTATAACTACATATATTGATTACATTGTATAATAAATATATCACTAAAACGATAAACGTCAATGCTACATACAATAATTTGCATTTAAAAATTTTTTTCATATATTTCCTCTTAACCGCCGCTTTCACGTCTGCGCAGCCGCTCAAATAAGCGGCTGCGAGGCTTTATATGCTATGTCTTGACATATCAACGAAGCACGATAAGTAGATACCATCCTCGCTGTCGCTTATTTTAATAAGCCGTCTTTCAAACGGATGTATTTCGCCGTCGTTGTTTCTGAGGTTCCAACGGTCAACGCATCGGTCTGTCTTATCGAACTTTGCTTTGGTCTCTGTGAATTTTTCTATATTACCGTCAGGTATGGCACGCTCTATAAACGTCTTTCGGAAATCCGATACCTCATATTTGGAGCCGGAGTCAAAGCTAAGGCTACCGTCGGAGTAGATAACATTCACAGCTTTTTTCGCGGGATTAAACTCAAATATCGCGTTAAAGAAGGTCTTAAATACTTCGGCGTATTCGTTGAGCTGTTGCGATAGGTGTTGCCGCTTGCGCTCTGAAATATCGTTCATCAGAATATAGAACATATCTCTGTCATCGTCA
>CAZWMB010000135.1:0-1593 GCA_964634635.1 uncultured Lachnospiraceae bacterium | reverse complement strand
TTTTAATATCCGTCTTGACATACAAAACGTCCGCGCCTTTCTCTTTACAAATTTCGGCAGTCTGTTCCAATGCCTCAAGGTTTATGTCGCATATTGCCAGATTTGCGCCGTCTTCCGCAAATCGGATTGCCATTTGCTTACCTATACCTGCTCCGCAGCCTGTGATAACCGCCGTTTTTCCTTTTAAATTACTCATAAAAAAGCCCCTCTTTCATTTTATTTTACAAAGCCGGATAATCAATTTCTTGAAATCCGGCTCCGGTTATGGTATAATTATCGTAGCATATTTTTATGTTTATTACAATTTACATACAGCTTGAAATGTCTAAATACAGACAAAGGAGTCAAAATGTCTAAATCTAATAACATCGCTGTGAAAAACAGAACCTGTACCATACTCGAACGCGTAATAATTGAATTATTGGAAAAACACAGCTTTAAAAAAATAACCGTTAATGATATTTGTCAGACTGCGCTTATTAGCCGAGCGGCTTTTTACACGCATTATAATGATAAATATCATTTACTGCGCAGCGCCTTAGAAGACTGTAAATCTAATCTTTTTGGAACGGAAGCTGAAACTTTAAATGAAAAAGAACTTTTATCAATATTAAAAAACATACATGATCACGCTGATTTCTTTAGGAATATGCTTTCAGACGACGCAAACCATGAAGTCTTCGCAATACTGTCACGCTTGTTTACGGATAAAATTTCTAATAAATTAAAATGCGACAACAAAGAATATTCTATGCCGATAGAGTTTTTATCAGTATATACTGCCGGCGGCTGTACATATATGCTGCTCTGGTGGATCTCAAATAACTTCTCGATTTCAGAAGATGAAATAGCTCATAAATTGATTGACCTTATTTTTCGCTCACTTCAATAAAATCCTATTATTCGCCGCTCCCTTAAGTCCTATTTTTTGCGGTCATGGGGTTTTCAGTCTATAGTTATAAACGCGTACTCCCCGGCGATTTGTACATTTTTTGTCCACGGAAACGGGGAGGCCTCCTCCGGGGAATGGGGGACAGCTATCGCGTAGCGTTCCCCGTCCCTGCCGAACAAATAATAGCCGTGGCGCTTAAAAGCGGCGAAAAAAGAGCTGTTGCTCAAGGCAAAGCGGACGCGCTCATCGGCGGAGGGGTATTTGCGGGAGGTGATCTTTTCCCAGCTAAAGGGGGGCAGAGGGGAGTAGTCCAGCGTTTTTTCCGCCTCCGCCCCGCTTATGCCCGTAGACATATCCTCGGCCTTTATTTCTTTTGTACCTTTACTTATTTCGTCTTTACTTACCTCATCCTTGTTTTCTTCCTCCCGCCATGCGCCGTAAAACATCTGGCGGCCGCTCTGGGTTATAAGTACGCCCCAATAGGGGGAGGTGTCTATCTCCCGGATCAGCTTGCCCCCTGTGATATTCCCCAATGGCAGATTATCACGCCCTATCAGCCATGCCTTAAGGACGCCCATTATGCCGCTTATCCTTATTTCAACGCCGTCATCATCTACAACAGCGTAGCCGCGGCCTATTTCCGCGAGGGGCTTAAGCTCTGTTTTTTTCTGCATTATTTTACCGCTCCTTCCATATACTAA
>CAZWMB010000134.1:0-1618 GCA_964634635.1 uncultured Lachnospiraceae bacterium | reverse complement strand
TTCGCAAAATCTAACCTAATTTCTCGAAGTCTGCCGGCGTGCAGACAGTTTGTCTACAATCTGAAGCAATAAATTGCTCTATTTCAGGATAAGATTTAACAGAAATTTAAAGAAAAAACACTGATTATTATATGGTGCGGAATATTTGTTAAGTATATAATAATTAAGCGATTAACTTTTATCGGAGGGATATATTTATGCCTACATCGTTTACGGAAACAGTAGGAAAGCTTAGATACGCTATTTTACTTAGGAAAAACATACTTCAAAGAGCCGCCCTATATATGCCGGCGTCTTGGGAAAGCGTTCCTGTAATGGAATACATAAGGCAGCATCCGGGCTGTATGCAGGCGGACATTGCAAAGAGCCTGAAGGTGACGGCGTCGGCGGTTACGCTGTCAACGCAGAGGCTCGAAAACGCCGGACTTATTCTAAAAAAAACTGACCGTAAAAACCTCAGGCGCAATCAAATATATATTACTCCGGAAGGCGAGAAAATGATTAAACGAGGTTCGGAAATTTACGATGAAACAGATAAGGTAATGTTTAAAGATGTCGCCGAAGGCGATCTGGCGTTTCTCAACAAAATTCTCGATAAAATCAACGCAAATATGGAGAAATTCAAAAAACCGGATTTCAGTGAAAAATGCCTTCCGTGGGAGTTTACACAATAACAAATAATTTAGAAAGGAAGTAAGGAAAATGAGTCTTAAAAGAATTTTTGGGTGTATATTATCGGCGGCAGTTATATCCTCCGTCGCAGTTATACCGGTACGCGCAGCCGGCACGTCGAATGTGGTGATTAATCGGGAGACTCTTGACCGAGGATTAGTCGCGATACAAGCCGAAAACGGGGTTTATTTAAGCTGGCGTTTGTTTGACGGCGAGGATGCGCGTTTCGGGAGCGCGGACAGTAATGTATCATTCAATATTTACCGTAATGGCGGCACAAGTCCCATAGCGACCGTCACCGACAGCACAAACTATACCGACGAAACCGTCGGTACAAGCTATTCCGTAGCGCCCGTAATAAACGGCGTTGAGGGCGACAAGTGCAAAGAGATAAGCGTGTGGGATAATAATTATATTGATATTAACCTTGAAAAACCCGAACCGGAAACAATATATGATAATAGCGGTAATGTGGTTTACGAAAATATTTCATTTTCGCCTGCCGACTGCTCGACGGGCGACCTGGACGGAGACGGCGAGTATGAAATAATCGTAAAATGGACATCGTCCGAACATGACGTTGGTTCACCCGGCGCTCCTTCGTATTCGGGGACGGTGCGTCTTGCGGCTTATAAGCTTGACGGCACAAAAATGTGGAATAACGATATAAACCTCGGCAAAAACGTCTATTCAAGCGCGCATACTGTACAGTTTCTCGTATACGACTTTGACCTCGACGGTAAGTCCGAGGTAATGTGTCAGACCTCTCTCGGCTCAACGGACGCGGCGGGCGCGTATGTTTCGCGCGCCGCGAAGGCGGATTCGGTTGTCGCTTCAACAAGCGCGAAAATCGCCGAGTTTACAGATGAACAAAATGCAGAAGCCGATTATAGAAACGCAGGCTGGGGACTTATAACAACAGGCGAAGAATTTTTGACAGTATTCA
>CAZWMB010000133.1:0-1628 GCA_964634635.1 uncultured Lachnospiraceae bacterium | reverse complement strand
TCTTTTTGACATACGCAATTTGTCGGAGTTTATCCGATTTTTTGTGGCATTGACTAATGTTACGGAATTGATACAAAAGTAGATTCACGTGACTTATTGGCGAATGATGTTGATAAATCATTTAATTTATGATACAATATATATATAAGCTTATTTAATTTTGCCAAAGGAGATAAATCATGAAAGACGTGAGAAGAATTTATGTAGAGAAAAAGGATGGCTTTGACGTTGAGGCGAGAGAAATTTTGGAGGATTTGAGGGAAAATCTGTCGCTTACGAACCTCAGGAGGGTCAGGGTAATAAATCGTTACGACATTTCCGGCGTGAGCGGCGAGGAATATAAAAAAGCAAGAAATCTTATTTTTTCCGAGCCTCCTGTTGATAATGCGTACGACGAGGAAATCACGATAAACGAGGGTAAGGTCTTTGCCGTGGAGTACCTTCCGGGACAGTTTGACCAGAGAGCCGCGTCCGCGGAGGAGTGTATCTCAATTCTTACGCAAAAGGAGCGCCCTGCGGTGAGGAGCGCTAAGCTGTACATACTTGTCGGAGATGTTTCGGACGAGGATGCGGAAAGGGTCAAGAAGTACATTATAAACCCTGTTGAGGCGCGCGAGGCAAGTCTGGATAAACCGAATTCACTCGATATGGAGTGCGCCGTACCCGACGATGTGGCGGCGGTTGACGGCTTTATTGATATGGACAAGCCCGCTATGCGGGAGTTTCTCGGTAAAATGGGCTTCGCCATGGATATGGACGATTTGGCGTTCTGTCAAAATTATTTTAAAAATACCGAAGGACGCAATCCGACAGTTACCGAGCTTCGCATGATTGACACCTACTGGTCCGACCACTGCCGTCACACCACGTTTTCCGCAAAAATAAACAATGTAAAAATAAACGACGGTAAGTACTCGGATGTAATATCGGAGTCGTATGAGGAATATAAAAGGGCGAAATCGGAGCTGTACGCGCCCGACCGCGACGCCTGCCTTATGAATATGGCGACAATTATAGTAAAGCAGCTTAAAAAACGGGGACTGTTAAAGGAAATTGACGAATCGGAGGAAATAAACGCATGCTCAATCGTCGTACCCGTTGACGTGGACGGTAAGGACGAGGACTGGCTTATTATGTTCAAGAATGAAACGCATAACCATCCGACGGAAATCGAGCCGTTCGGCGGCGCGGCGACGTGTCTCGGCGGAGCGATACGCGACCCGTTATCGGGAAGGAGCTATGTTTATCAGGCAATGCGTGTGACGGGTAGCGGCGACCCGAGAGTGTCGCTCGCCGATACGCATACAGGTAAATTGATGCAGAGAAAGATTACAAAGGGCGCGTCCTCAGGTTACAGCTCCTACGGCAACCAGATCGGTCTTGCCACCGGTCAGGTACAGGAAATTTACCATGAGGGCTATGTCGCGAAGCGTATGGAGATTGGCGCGGTTATCGGAGCGGCTCCCAAGAGAAATGTTATTCGTGAAACGCCGTCTAAGGGCGACGTTATAATTCTTCTCGGCGGCAGAACGGGCCGCGACGGTATCGGCGGCGCGACAGGCTCGTCAAAGGCGCACGATGAAAAGAGCGTTGTTACCTGCGGCAGCGAGGTGCAGAAGGGTAATCCG
>CAZWMB010000132.1:0-1641 GCA_964634635.1 uncultured Lachnospiraceae bacterium | reverse complement strand
TCGGCAGTATTAAAAACGCTGTTTTGAAGCTCGGCGCCAAACTCCTGCAGAAGGTTCCCAAGAATATGACCTTTTCCGAATTATCCATGGCAAAAAGAGGCTTCGACTTTCCCTTATCCGAAAAGTCAAGATCAAAATCCGCTTCGATGATATAACGGTCGGGGGACTTATTTGCCCAATCCAGAATCTCGCCTCTGAGTCTTTGAGAAAGTCTGCGGGCTGTGGGAAATTGCATATCGGGTGATAAATACATCACGTCTATATCGCTGTTTTCCAAGGCTTCAACAGGGAAGCCGTCAATCGGTATATCAATCAATCTTGTGGCTTTACCTGAATTTTTTATCGGGATATAGCTTCTCGCAAAGCAAGGATTTTCAAATCCGAATACGGTTTTATCATCAAAAATATGGGTCAGCTGCTCAAGCAGAAAGTCGGTTCCCGCACCGACTATAACTCTGTCCGCCGTACATGATATTCCGTGAAGCTCATACAGATTATGCGCTATAGCCTGTCTTAGATCCTTTTCACCGTATTTGTGTCCGAATTCAAAAATCTCAGGCATATCGTACGTAACGTCGCGGTAAAGCTTATTAAATGAGGATCTCGGTATTAAATTTAAATCGACGCCGTTATGGCTCATTACATATTTTATACCCGGCGTACCGTAAAAATCGGGTTCAGATATATCCTTGTTTATCGGACTTGTTTGTCTTGCGTAATATCCGCTCCTGGAGCGCGCTACAGCGTAGCCGGCGTCCATGAGCTTTTGATAAGCAAGCTCCACGGTGTTTTTGCTGAGACCTAAATTTTCCGATAGTCTGCGCCTTGACGGAAGCCGTTCATTGTCCCTGATTTTTCCCGTTACGATGTCATCCTTGAATCTCATATATAGCTGCATATATAGCGGCGTTTTTGAGTCTTTGTCGGGTGTAAAGTTTATTTCTTTCATAAAATCCTCCATTTCGCCGTTCCGTGCTAATCAACGGTTGGCACCAACCTACGCATTTTGAAATAATTTTATTGATTTAATTGCCGAACCCGGCATCGCTATATGTAATTCTGATTGCGGAAAAACTATTTTGTCTACGGTCTGTGAGGTGAAGATCCCCTCCGCGTTCACTCTTATATTACCACTGATTATACACTAAGTCAATAACTGGCACCATAAATTTTGTTCCAATCTGGACCTATTAAAATTATTATAATGATTTATAATAAGCTTAACGATAAATTTCTCATATGGAGGGTCGGAAATGTCAAAAAAATTTAAAATCAATAATATTAAAAAGGCAGTGACATTCATGTTATCAATTATGATGCTCGGAACGTGTGTTCCGGCGTTTGCCGCAGACACGGCAGAAATTACAGGGGCAGACGCGGCGTACACCAACGATACATATTATGACGCGGAAACGGCCGGGGAGAGCGGCGAATTCGCTGCGACCGACGAGGACGGAGAAGTCGAGCTTGCCGCGTTTAGAGGATTTGATCCCGAAACAACACTGTGGACAAACAGGAAAATCGAGAGTGTTCTTGCCGAACAGGGAAAGTATAAGACGGTGCAGGATGTTGACCCGAACGCGAGCAATAAGGACTCCGCCTCCTCGGATATACAGACGCCCTACGGCAAACCCGGTGAAA
>CAZWMB010000131.1:0-1651 GCA_964634635.1 uncultured Lachnospiraceae bacterium | reverse complement strand
ATAGTGATAGGGTATCTGTTTAAACAGCTTGGAATGTAACTAAAAGAAAGGCGATCGGCGCTTCCTCTAAAACTGCGCTTACGCGGAGAAAAGAACAGTAAAAAAGAAAAACGCTCCGTTTTTGCGGAGCGTCAATCCCACGAAAGTCGAAGCTGCTTTCCGTTAGCGGCGCAGTCGGCAAGGTACAGATTTATGAGCGTTTGGTAAGGAATGCCTGATTTATCGGACTGACATTTAAAGTATTCAACGACATCATTATCAAGATTTATCGTTATTTGCTTTTTTAGTTTTTTTGCATAAGGGTTTTTTACCGCGTTTGTAAAATCATATTCATCTTTCATTGACTATACACTCCTCTGTGAGTATTGTTTTGATTCGGTTTTTGTGGCTTTACGGGCGGAGATAATTCGTATAACAGTTTCGCAAGCCCTGTAGCAATGACACACCACAAGCAGATTTGACCTTTGACTAAGCCCCAGAATTATAAATCGTTCCTCCTCTTCAGAATGCTCGGGGTCGCTGATAAGCAAGGCTTCTTCATCAAAAAACACTGTTTTTGCTTCTTCAAACGATATTTTGTGCTTTTTCTTATTGATCTCGTTTTTGTTCTCGTCCCATTCAAATTTAATTGTATTCATAATTATATTATAATTATAAACTCATTATTTGTCAAGATGTTTTTAAAATTTTCAGAAAGGAATGGTATTCATGAGCGGAGAATGGTGGAAAGCGGCGGCGGCAAGGGCAATAAGAACGATAGCCCAAACGGCCATCGCGACAATAGGCACGGCAATCGCTATGGACGACGTGAACTGGGTGACTGTATTAAGCGCGTCGGTTTTGGCGGGGATACTGTCGCTGCTCACAAGCGTGGCAACGGGACTGCCGGAGGTAGAGGAGTAATTCTTTAAATATTAAGTTGCTGGCGTATGGCATTCTGGAGAAGCTGACTGCAATTTAGACCCTTTTGTTCAACTATTGAGGACATCCATAGTGGCATAGATACATTCTTACGGACGGCGCGAGTATCGGTTTCGATCCGGTAGCGCAAGGTGTCAACATCTATAAGGGCTAAAATTGCTCCGTTTGATTTGTTCATACATTCAAGAGCTGTCGGCTCGGGAATAGGCTCGCCTACATCTTCAAGGACGCACAGACAGCCCGCCAACGCGTCGCGCATATTATCAAAGGTTTCTTGAAGTGTACGTCCTGTTGTTACGCATCCTGAAACATCGGGCACATTTGCGCGGTATCCTGTTCCATCCTCCAACGGATAAAGTTCGGCAACATAAACAACCTTCATTTTGGTTACTCCTTTCTTAATATTCCCGCTTCCTTAAGAATGCAGCGTTTATCGTTTTCGTTGAAATCGTGCCGCTTGACGGGAATGGTTTTATGGTTAATGGGATTGTAGTAAATATCATGGTTGGCACCGTTACGCTTAAGCTCATAAGAGTTTTTTTCGAGAATCTTAATTGTTTCCTTTCGCGGATGCATTTAGTAACCCCCTTCAAATATATTATACACAAAAATACACAAAAAGTCAACATGAAAATCATAAATTTTAAGGAGGCAGCTATGGAAATAAAGCAAAATCTTGTCTCATCGAATAAGTACAGCATAAAATGCCCCTACTCCATGACCCCGGTGG
>CAZWMB010000130.1:0-1721 GCA_964634635.1 uncultured Lachnospiraceae bacterium | reverse complement strand
ATTTTCGCCCGGGGAGCTTGTCGCGCGAGTCAAAGCGCATATCGCGCGACACGATATTTTAACCAACGGCAAGTCCGACATAATAGAACGCGGTTCGCTTGTAATAAATAAGGACGCGCGCGCCGTAACCGTGGGAAATAAGCCCGTAACGCTTACGGCAAAGGAATATGATTTACTGCTTTTTCTTGCCCAAAACCCCAACAGGGCGTTTTCAAAGGACTTGCTTTTCGACCGTATCTGGGGCATGGACGCCATAGGCGACGTTTCAACCGTGACGGTGCATATACAGCGTGTCCGCGATAAAATAGACCTGCCCGACGAGAAGCATATAGAAACCGTATGGGGCGTAGGCTATAAATTTGTATAAATCGCCGCGGGGGGGGGGCGGACCGTGTTCGCCCGTTTGGAAAATGCGGCAATATATCGCGCGCTCCCGCGGCGAAGGTAAATGCCGTTGCCGTGACTCGTCAAAGAAACTACTTGACAAATATACTAAAATATGATATAAAAATATTAAAGGCAATGACGGAACAAAGTAGGCTGTATATCACCAAAAGAGAGTATGGGTTATTGAGCTGTGAGCTTATACGGCAAGAGTACAGACTGAAATTTCATTCCCGAGCCGCGCGGGGGAAATTCAGAGAGTAGTCCGCGACGTGTGACGGCGTTATACGTTTTAATGAGCGCCGATATTATCGGAATACGGGTGGTACCGCGGAGAATTATGCTTCGTCCTGTTACACGGGACGAAGCTTTTTATGTTGTAAGATAAAAGGTTGTTTATGTACAAATGCACCTTGCAGGGGCGACCGGTGGTCGCCCGCGAGCGGATATTATCCGCCCCTGCGAAGCATCACAATGAAAAATAAAGAAAGGAAGATATAAATGAAGCAAAAACTTGAGGAAATCAAAAAAACCGCTCTGAACGTGCTGGAAAAGGCAACGGACATGGACGCGCTGGAGGGGGCGAGAATAAAATTCCTCGGTAAGAAGGGCGAGCTTACCGCCGTACTGAAGGGTATGGGAGCGCTGTCGCCGGAGGAACGCCCGAAAGTAGGCGCTCTGGCTAATGAAATCCGCGAGGCGATTGAAAACTGCATTGACGCCAAAAAGTCGGAAATCGCGGCGAAGCTGGAGGAAATAAAGCTGAAGGCGGAAGTCATAGACGTTACGATGCCCGGCAGGTCCCAGAAAACAGGCGAAATTCATCCGCTTACAAAGGTAATGGACAATATCAAAAACACCTTTATCGGTATGGGCTTTGAGATAGCGGACGGACCGGAGGTGGAAACCGACTACTACAACTTTGAGGCGTTAAATATCCCCGAAAACCACCCTGCGCGCGACACGCAGGACACGTTCTATATATCGGACAATATACTTCTGAGAACACAGACCTCAGGCGTACAGGTACATGTTATGGAGCATAAAAAGCCGCCGATACGCATAATCGCTCCCGGAAGGGTTTACCGCAGCGACGCGCTCGACGCGACACATTCTCCCGTGTTCCACCAGATTGAGGGACTTGTCGTCGACAAGGGCGTTACGATGGCGGACTTAAAGGGTACGCTTGAAACGTTTTTGAAGGAGCTTTATGGCGAGAACACAAGGGTGCGCTTTCGCCCTCATCATTTCCCGTTTACGGAGCCGTCGGCTGAAGCGGACGTTTCGTGCTTCGCCTGCGGCGGCAAGGGCTGCTCGGTCTGCAAGGGCGAGGGCTG
>CAZWMB010000129.1:0-1850 GCA_964634635.1 uncultured Lachnospiraceae bacterium | reverse complement strand
TCACTCATAACAAAAACCTCCTCCGGCTTATAGCTTAATTATAACCAATCTGAATCTGAAATTGTGAAAGGGCGCCTTCCCCGCGTTATACGAAAAAGCGCCCTTGCTTTATCCCAAGACATTTTTGTGTCTTTACTGATGTACCCTTATTCATAAACAAAAAAGCGCTTATCCGCATCAAGCAGATAAGCGTCTTTGCTTACAAAAACTTTGAACAATTAACTGTGAAAAACAGCCTCCGGAAATTTCCTGTCTCAAATTATAGCACCGAAAAATCTAAAAGTCAACGAATAATTTGCACAAGAATAATATTAAAAATAATACATAAATCTCCCTTTTTTACAGTCCGGTGCCCGTATTGGTGCCCATATTATTATTCAACTCACGCGCCCCTTACGGGGCGCGACGGATACATTCCACAATGTACCACAATATAATATAAATCATTTCAACTCACTCACTCCTCGCGCCGCGGCCCCATATAAAGCTGATATACAAGGCTTATCCCGCGCGAAAGAGCGGACAATGCATGTAAATATATTAATACTTTTTAAAATATTTGTTTTGTTATAAAAAATATTCGGTTTGGCTTGAAAGCGTCAACCCCGTTTCTTTATCATAATAATCGGGATTTGACAACACGTACGCGCCGCACTCAAGCTGACGGATGACGCCCTCCTTTATCAGGCTTTCGAGCTCGTGGAGCTTCACCGCCGCGCAATACTTCTGAAGCCGACGCTTCACGGAGAGCCTCCCGTATTCAAGCTCTTCTATCAGCCCTCTGTTTTCGCTATCCGGAATTATTATCGGGATAACCTGATTATCGATAAAGCGAAATTTTTCGGCGTAGGTTCTAAACGGTATAACGTCCGGTCTGAGGTCTTTACCCATCAACGAGGTGATGGAGTTCCTCTCTATAACCTCGTCCTTTGTTGCGAACAGCCGACTATAGTATTCCTTTATACATACATCACTGCTTATATCGTCAAATTCGGAAAACAGCGAGCCTGTGATATTTGCTTTCAGCTGTATCTCACGGCTGCCGCCATCACATTCAAAGACAAAAACATCACCGTATTTTCTTTTGCCTTCTCTGTTGCAGCGTCCGCCCGACTGAATTATGTTGTCAATACCGGCGTTTTCGCGAAATACCGCTTCAAAATCCAAATCTACCCCCGCCTCTATAAGCGAGGTGGAAATAACGGTCATCTTAACTTTGTTTCGGATATTCTCGTTTATTTCCCGAATCACGGTGGAACGATCCTTCGGCGTCATATAAGTCGATAAATGATATTTCTTACCCTCGCATATACTAAACAGTTCCTTTGCCGTGCTTCGTTTATTAACTATAATCAGCGTACTTCCGTATTCCTGCGCCATATCAGCGAGCTTTTCCGGAGACGTTCTCCCGATATATGTATAGCGGCATTTGCTAAAAAATCGATATAAACTCTTATCGCCGACCGCATCCATTACCGTATTCGAGAGCATATACCTTTTTGTAAAGTCTCTCAAATCGGGCATTGTCGCGGACATAAGAATGATTGAGGAGTTAAGATGCTTTGCTATATATCCTATTGCCCTTAAGCAGGGCTGAATGTACCCGATCGGAAGCATATGAATTTCATCGAATATGATAACGCTGTCCGCGAGATTATGCATTTTCCTCAGTCGGCTGCTGCGGTAATGATAGAGCGACTCGAAAAACTGAATGTTGGTGGTTACGATAAGCGGAGCGTCCCAATTCTCGCAAGCACGCTTGAGTTTTTCTGTTGTAAGCTCGTTTTCGCTGTCATGAGATTTTGAGTCATAATCATAATTGGAGTGATGCTGCACAACGGGCAGCACCT
>CAZWMB010000128.1:0-1857 GCA_964634635.1 uncultured Lachnospiraceae bacterium | reverse complement strand
TCACTCATAACAAAAACCTCCTCCGGCTTATAGCTTAATTATAACCAATCTGAATTTGAAATTGTGAAAGGGCGCCTTCCCCGCGTTATGCGGAAAAGCGCCCTTGCTTTACCCCAAGACATTTTTTGTGTCTTTACTGATGTCCCCTTATTCATAAACTCTTATTCATAAACAAAAAAGCGCTTATCCGCACCAAGCAGATAAGCGTCTTTGCTTACAAAAACATTGAACAATTAACTGTAAAAAACAGTCTCCGGAAATTTCCTGTCTCAAATTATAGCACCGAAAAATCTAAAAGTCAACGAATAATTTGCACAAGAAAATTATTAAAAATAATACATAAATCTCCCTTTTTTACAGTCCGCTGCCCGTATTATTCCCGTATTATTATCCAACTCACGCGCAACTCACGCGCCCCTTTCGGGGCGCGACGGATACACTCCACAATGTAATAGCAATTATTTCAACTCACTCGCTCCTCGCGCCGCGACCCTATATAAAGCTGGTATATAAGGTCCATCCCGCGCGAAAGAGCGGACAATACATATTAATACTTTTTAAAATATTTGTTTTATTATAAAAAATATTCGGTTTGATTTGAAAGCGTCAACCCCGTTTCTTTATCATAATAGTCGGGGTTTGACAATACGAAAGCTCCGCACTCAAGCCGGCGGATGACGCCCTCCTTTATCAGGCTTTCAAGCTCGTGGGGCTTCACAGACGCGCAATACTGCTGAAGCCGCCGCTTCACCGAGAGCCTCCCGTATTCAAGCTCTTCTATCAGCCCTCTGTTTTCGCTATCCGGAATTATTATCGGGATAACCTGATTATCGATAAAGCGAAATTTTTCGGCGTAGGTTCTAAACGGTATAACGTCCGGTCTGAGGTCTTTACCCATCAACGAGGTGATGGAGTTCCTCTCTATAACCTCGTCCTTTGTTGCGAACAGCCGACTATAGTATTCCTTTATACATACATCACTGCTTATATCGTCAAATTCGGAAAACAGCGAGCCTGTGATATTGGCTTTCAGCTGTATCTCACGGCTGCCGCCGTCACACTCAAAGACAAAAACGTCGCCGTATTTTCTTTTGCCCTCTCTGTTGCAACGTCCGCCGGACTGGATTATGTTGTCAATACCGGCGTTTTCGCGAAATACCGCTTCAAAATCCAAATCCACCCCCGCCTCTATAAGCGAGGTCGATATAACGGTCATCTTAACTTTGTTTCGAATATTCTCGTTTATTTCCCGAATTACAGCGGAACGGTCCTTCGGCGTCATATAAGTCGATAAATGATATTTCTTACCCTCGCATATACTATACAGTTCCCTTGCCGTGCTTCGTTTATTAACTATAATCAGCGTGCTTTCGTATTTCTGCGCCATATCAGCGAGCTTTTCCGGAGACGCTTTCCCGATATATGTATAGCGGCATTTGTTAAAAACCCGAAATAAGCTCTTATCGCCGACCGCGTCCGTTATCGTATTCGAGGGCATATACCTTTTTGTAAAGTCTCTCAAATCGGGCATGGTCGCGGACATAAGAATGACCGAGGAGTTAAGATGTTTTGCTATATATCCTATCGCCCTTAAGCAAGGCTGAATGTACCCAATCGGAAGCATATGAATTTCATCAAATATGATAACGCTGTCCGCGAGATTATGCATTTTCCTCAGTCGACTGCCGCGGTAATGATAGAGCGACTCGAAAAACTGAATGTTGGTGGTTACTATAAGCGGAGCGTCCCAATTCTCGCAGGCACGCTTGAGCTTTTCCGACGTAAGCTCGTTCTCGCTGTCCTGAGATTTTGAGTCATAATCATAATTGGAGTGATGCTGCACAACGGGCAGCACCT
>CAZWMB010000127.1:0-2024 GCA_964634635.1 uncultured Lachnospiraceae bacterium | reverse complement strand
TTGTCTTTTTTGACAATGCAGGTGAACGGAATGATAAAGATGATTTTTATGCGGCGCTGAATAATTTTTTGGAATCGGATAGCAAAACAACGGTGGTTTTGCTCGGCAGACCTTGGGAGGCTCCACCTATTCCTTGTCGGGAGGTAGAAATCCGCTGCTTTTCAATGCCGCAGCTTGCGGATGTCTGCTCGCTGCCGGATGAAACCGCAGCGAAGCTCTACTGTTTAACCGGAGCAATTCCGGCGTTGCTTTCCTTGTACAATAAAGAACTGTCCTTTGAGGACAATGTAAGAACATTTTTGCGTACCGATTCAGTCTTTTATCGTTTGGCGGCAAGCTGGATGAGCGAAAGCTTTCGCACGCCCGAAAGCTATAATACTTTGCTTTATGCAATGTCGAACGGTTATATCCGCATCGGAGATATAGCGAAATTTTCAGGCTTTCCGAAAAACAAATGCGATAAATACATAAAGGCTCTGATAGAACACGGATTAGTTATAAAAGCTCCCGGTGAAAACGGACACACGAAATATCTTCCCGCTAACAGTTATTTAACCCTGTGGTATAAGTGCTTACTGACTGCCGCGCCGAATCCTAATGGAAGCTTCGGAGAGGATATTTTCAATCGGTTTATGCAGACTTTCAATAACGAGCTGATGACAGATTTCTATAAAGATATGTGCTACTACTGGCTGGAGGAAAACCTTAACTCCATTTCAACCGAGTACATCGACACCAAAGATTCAAGCTATCATAACGTCAAGGTAGGCAATGTATCCTTTGACTTTGCCTGCGAGAAAGAGCAGGCTGTATATGCGTATTACAATATAACTCCCGGTGGAAAGCTCACACAAAAGCTTTGGAATGAGATTGAAAACAGCACCACAAAGAAGCGACCGTTTTACGAGAATGAATATGTTATCTGCACCGTAAACCGTGTACCGGACAGCTTTTGGACTTTAAGTAAGCGTTATGATAACGTGCATATCGTATCTCAGAAAATGTTATTTGCAACATACAAGAAAGAATACAACAAAGTGGCGCATCCGAGATTCGTGCCGTCGTTCGTATGAAGAAATTGAATACATTACTATATCAAACGGAGCTGTCAAAACGATCGCTCCGTTTTTGTCCGCTTGGATTTATGAAATTTTCCCGTCTTTCCTTTATAAATCCGCAATAATCCTTGATTTTAAGGTTAAAATATGCTATACTAAAATCGTATAAATATATCTACCCGAAAGTGAGGATAATTTAATGGATTCCAACATCGAACGCTGGTACTCAATGAAAGAAATTTGCGAATACCTCGGTGTCAGCCGTGACACCGTACTCGCTTGGATAGAAAAAAGAAATATGCCCGCCGCAAAAATTGGTCGCCTTTGGAAATTCAAGGTTAGTGAAGTAGACGCTTGGATGAAATCCGGAGTTGCGGCGGATAAATAAGTTTCGGAGTTGTGCAATATGGGTTTTATTGAATCATATAAACATCTTGAAAAACTATGCGGCGAAGTATTAAATGACGATAGGCGTATATCCGCTTATATTGATGAAATGACAAATACTCCCCGTGGTTCTTATCTTGCAAGAGGTTGGGATGACGACTTAAAACAACTGAAACACTACCGTTGGGTTAGAAACCAAATAGCGCACGAACCTGATTGCACCGAGCAAAATATGTGCGAACCAAGCGATACTGTGTGGCTTGATGATTTTTATTCACGCATAATGAATCAAACCGATCCTCTCGCTTTGTATTCAAAAGTCACAAAACCTCGCCCGGCTCAAAAACCGGTACAAAATCATAAGCCGGAATCCTCTACATACATTTATTCTCAGCCGACTTCTAACCATAGGAAATCATCCCCACAGGTTGCCGGTTGTATGACATTTTTAGTAGGTATTCTAATTATTGTAGTTGCAATCGTTTTAATATCAAAAATATTATAATTGATTTTGGAGGTGCGCTATGGCACTTGAAAATAAATTAGGGCTGACAAGTTCTGCCGACCTTGCCCGTGAAG
>CAZWMB010000126.1:0-2066 GCA_964634635.1 uncultured Lachnospiraceae bacterium | reverse complement strand
GCAAGGGCGCGCAGCTTGTAAGAAGCGCCGGTAACAGCGCTCAGCTTATGGCTAAAGAGGGTAAATACGGGCAGGTTAAGCTTCCGTCGGGCGAGGTAAGAGTCGTTCGTCTGGACTGCAAAGCCGTAGTAGGCGTTGTGGGAAATCAGGAACATTCAAATATTTCTGTCGGTAAAGCGGGCAGAAAGCGTCATATGGGCTGGAGACCCACAGTACGCGGCGTTGTTATGAACCCGAACGACCATCCGCACGGCGGCGGCGAGGGCAAATCGCCTATCGGACGTCCGGCGCCGGTTACTCCGTGGGGTAAGCCCGCTCTCGGTCTTAAAACGAGAAAACACAAGAACAAAACGGATAAGTTCATTGTAAAGAGAAGAAACGCTAAATAATTTGTATATTGAATATATTGAAAGGAGGAAGATTTAATGGGCAGATCGCTAAAAAAGGGACCTTTTGTTGAGGAAAGCCTCATGAAACGTATTGACGCCATGAACGCCGCGAATGAGAAAAAGGTCGTAAAGACATGGTCGAGAGCTTCCACAATTTTCCCTGAAATGGTTGGACACACAATTGCCGTTCATGACGGCAGAAAGCATGTTCCCGTATTCATCAGCGAGGATATGGTAGGTCACAGACTGGGAGAGTTTGCTCCGACCCGTACCTACAGAGGACACGCGGGAGCAAAGACGTCCAAATAAGCTTTACAGAGGAGCCGCGGCTCCGTTATAATATCGTAAAAAGGAGGAAATCCGCATGGAAGCACGTGCAGTGTTAAAATATGCTCGTATTTCACCGAGGAAAGTGAAAATAGCGCTTGATTTGATAAGGAACAAGCCTGCAAACGTAGCTATGGGTATTCTTAACAATACGCCAAGGTCGGCAAGCGAGTATTTGAAAAAACTTCTCACATCGGCGATTGCAAACGCTGAGAATAATCATGATATGGATAGAAACAGATTGTATGTCGCTGAATGTTTCGCGACACAGGGTCCTACTTTAAAAAGAATTCAGCCTCACGCACAGGGCAGAGCGTTTAAAATTTTAAAGAGAACAAGCCATATCACCTTAGTATTGAAGGAAACGGAAAACTAATCGAAAAGGAGGTTCATTCATGGGACAGAAGGTAAATCCGCACGGACTCAGAGTCGGTGTTATAAAGGACTGGGATTCTAAATGGATTGCCGGTAAAAAGGATTTCGGCGACCAATTGGTCGAGGACTATAATATAAGAAAATTTGTCAAAAAGGTATGCTTTGACGCCGGTATCGCGAAAATCGGCATTGAGAGAAAGCAGAACAGAATTTTCATCACTATCCATGCCGCTAAGCCGGGTATCATCATAGGCCGCGGCGGCGCGGAGATAGACAAGCTCAAGGCGCAGATTGAAAAGCTTACCTCAAAGACGGTAAACGTAAACATTATGGAGGTTAAAACTCCTGACACAAACGCTCAGCTTGTCGCGGAGAACATCGCGGCGCAGCTTGAGAGGAGAATTTCTTTCAGACGCGCCATGAAGCAGGTTATGGGCAGAGCTATGCGTCTTGGAGCAAAGGGTATAAAGACCGCGGTTTCGGGCCGTGTGGGCGGCGCGGAAATCGCGAGAACAGAAAGCTATCATGAGGGTACCATTCCTTTGCAGACATTGAGAGCGGATATTGATTACGGTTTCACCGAAGCGCATACAACCTACGGTATTCTCGGCGTAAAGGTTTGGATTTATAAGGGTGAAATTCTGAATGTTGCGGACGGAAGGAGAAAAGAGGCTGCCGCACAGGCTGCCGATAACAAACGCTCTGACAGAAGGCGCTCTGACAGAAGATCGAGAGGGGGCAGACAGTAATGTTACTACCTAAAAGAGTAAAGTACAGAAGAGTTATGCGCGGCAGAATGAAGGGTAAGGCAACACGCGGCAACGTTGTATCAAACGGCGAGTATGGCTTACAGGCTCTTGAGCCCGCATGGATTACTTCAAGACAGATTGAGGCTGCCCGTATCGCTATGACAAGATACACAAAGCGCGGCGGTCAGGTATGGATAAAGATATTCCCGGATAAGCCGGTAACGAG
>CAZWMB010000125.1:0-2114 GCA_964634635.1 uncultured Lachnospiraceae bacterium | reverse complement strand
GGTTCGGATAATATATAAACACGGCGCAGAATGTAAGACAGGGGACGCTAAAATTCAGCGTCCCCTTTAGCGTCCCCCAAATGGCGCGATATGTCAGCGCATCAGCAAATACGCGGTGTACGCAATATACATTAAAATCATGAACATACCCGCTCCCCTGTTGATTTTTTTCCATACAGCGCCTATTATAAAGGTAATCACACACACAGCCGTTAGCACGCACGCGTCAATAACCGAAGTAAAGTTCGTCGCAATCGGGCTTATCGCGGTTGAAAGTCCGAGAATGAACAGAATATTAAACGCGTTTGAGCCGACGACATTTCCGACCGCTATGTCATTCTTTTGTTTTTTCGACGCTACAACAGACGTGACAAGCTCCGGCAGGCTTGTACCTACCGCCACGACCGTAAGGCCTATTACCGTTTCGCTCATACCGAACATCTGCGCCATCATCGTAGCGCCCTTTACGGTAAGCTGACCTCCCGCAATTACTCCGGCCACGCCTATCACCGAAAAGGCAAGGCATTTCCAAAGCGGCATTTCATTTTCGCCGCCGTCGGTATTTTCGGAAGCGCCGGCCTCTTTTCTGCCGGAAATTATAGAAACTGTCATAAACAACGCGAAAACAGCGAGAAGTATAATTCCGTCAATACGGTCAAGTCCTATGGCTCCATTTATGCCTGTTGCTATAAGCACAGCAAGCAGCGCCGATATAAGAATACAAAACGGCAAATCACGTTTCAGTATATTTTTCTTGACGGCTACCGGGGCAAACAGCGCGCTCGCTCCCAGTACTGCAAGTGTGTTGAACATATTTGAACCTATTACATTTCCTATGGCAAGCTCATTGCTGTCATTGAATGACGCGGTTACGCTGACCGCCGCCTCCGGCAGACTTGTTCCAAACGCGACAACCGTCAGTCCCACAAGGTATGCGGGTATTTTCAGCTTTTCGGAAAGCCCCACGGCTCCGTCTACAAACATGTCCGCTCCCTTAATCAGAAGCACAAATCCTACAATCAGAAAAATAATCATCCAAAGCATTTTCTTATTTTCTCCTTTTAGTTAATTTTAACAGCGCATAAATAAAACAGACTTTTACCACACAAAAACAGTGTAATAAAAGTCTTGTTGCTTACTGAAATGACCGGGATTTCTCCGTACTGACGGTCAAGCCAACGCTTACGCGTGAACTACTCCCCTTTATAGTATACCCATATTATACAATAATTTACACGATAAGTCAATAGAAAATTTACTTTTCAAAACCGCGCTCTTTAACACATTTATCCCCCGTTTCATATTATATATAGCAAATAGAACTAAGTAAGGAGGCCATGCTATGTTTGAGGCTGTTTCCGTAATAGGAGGCGATTTAAGACAGCTTACCCTTGCTAAGCTTTTGCGCGAGGAAGGGTATAATGTTCTTTTGTACGGCTTTGACAAAGATATTCAGACGGATGAGATACTGTGCGAGGATGACGCCGATTTTATCCTTGCTTCGGATATTATCATACTCCCTGTTCCCGTTACATTCGACGGTGTGACAATTAATTCACCATACGCGGATACTCCCATGACGATTGAGGAGCTTATAGATGGCATCAATCCCTCAGCCATAATTTTCGGAGGACAAATACAGCCAAATTTACAGCACGTTCTTGAAAAAAAGAATATCGCTTACCGCGATTACCTGAAACGCGAGGAATTATCAATAAGAAACGCAATCCCTACCGCCGAGGGCGCTATTGAAATCGCTATTTCCGAAACTCCGATTACCATACACGGCAACAAATGTCTTGTTCTGGGTTACGGTAAAATCGGTAAGATACTTTCAAAGACGCTTTACGGTATGGGGGCGCAGACATATGTTGAGGCGCGTAAATACGCTGACCTTGCTCTTATTGAGGGTCACGGTTACGAGCCGCTTGCGCTGTGCGATTTGGCGGATGAAATACATAAGTTTGACATTATCTTTAATACGGTACCCTCGCTTATCCTTGACGATAAGGCTCTGTCGCGCGTAAAAAAAGACGCGCTTATTATTGACCTCGCCTCCAAACCCGGCGGGGTGGATTTTTATTTGGATAAGGTCTTTTTAAAGCCAAAAATCC
>CAZWMB010000124.1:0-2190 GCA_964634635.1 uncultured Lachnospiraceae bacterium | reverse complement strand
AAAACCTTTATTCCCCGGTTCAAATCCGGGTGGCGCCTCCAGTGATGACAAACGGCAAGCCTGACGGCTTGCCGTTTCTTGTCGTGCAATTATCTCGTACGGATATACAAAAAGAATATTGCATATAGGCGTGAAGGTTTTTATACTTAAAATGGGGATTATATCAGTCCGTTGCATTATGATTACTCAGGAGTGTATTATGAATTTAAAAACTAAGATAAATGAATTGAAAAAACAGGAGTTAAACAAGTGGGAAAATTATTTACAGTTTGTAAAAAATCCGGACAACTATAAAGGCGTTTCGCATACAATATCAATAGGCGGCAGCCGTCGTTGCAACGTACGTATGCTCCTTGAGACGCTCGACAACGATATTTCTTATTTTCTTATAATCAATCATTTTCGGCTCATTGTCATATCTCGCTTACTTTATTACCTCCATGATATCATACTTTTTTACTTTTTTGTTACTGTTATTTTTCTTTTCCTTTTTTTCGTAAGCGATTGCGATTTTTCCCTTGCCGGACTTGACAGGTCAAATAATAAGGTATAAAATTAAGAGAGCGGCTACGGTGAGCATACTGCGATAAATCCTTTATTTACGTGGATTTCTGAGCGCTTTATTAACACAGTGTAACAGCTGTTAATACACTAAGAATTTATAATTTACTCAACCAAAAAGAAAAGGAAGATAATAATGAAAAGCATAGGAGTTTTAATCTCGGGCGGCGGAACAAATTTGCAGGCTTTAATCGACGCTCAGGGAAACGTTTTGAAGTCGGGCAAAATTGTGTGCGTTTGCTCAAACAGCGCGTCGGCGTACGGGCTGGAGCGCGCGAAAAAGGCGGGCATACCGACCGAGGTTATCCGCAAGAACGCCGACTGCGGCGGCAACGTTGACAAGATGAATTCGCTTATTTGCGAATACATGAAGGGCATGGGCGTTGATGTAATTGTTCTTGCGGGGTACTTGGGTATTGTCGGCGGCGAGCTTTTGAAGGAGTACGAAAACAAAATAATAAATATTCACCCGTCGCTTATTCCGTCGTTTTGCGGAGAGGGCATGTACGGCTTAAAGCCTCATCGGGCGGCGCTTGAGTATGGCGTTAAGGTTACGGGCGCGACGGCGCATCTTGTAAACGGGGTTGTGGACGGCGGAAAGATTTTAATGCAAAAGGCCGTGTACATAGAGGACGGCGACACGCCCGAGATTTTGCAGAAACGCGTAATGCGCGAGGCGGAATGGGTAATTCTGCCGCAGGCGGTTGAAATGGTTTGTAAAGGAGAGATAATATGAAAAAGCAAAACATTTACGAGGAATTAAATTCGAACGCGTACCCCGGCAGAGGTATTGTAATCGGCAGGAGCGCGGACGGAAAGTCGGCGGTTGCGGCGTACTTTATTATGGGACGCAGCGTAAACAGCCGCAACCGCGTGTTTGTCGAGGACGGCGACGGCATACGCACCGAGGCTTATGACCCGTCAAAGCTTAGCGACCCGCACCTTATAATTTACGCGCCGGTCAGAGTTCTCGGCAACAAGACAATCGTCGCCAACGGCGACCAGACCGATACGGTTTATAATCTGATGAATCAGCAGCAGACATTTGAACAATCGCTGCGCACACGTGAGTTTGAGGACGACGCGCCGAATTTCACACCGAGAATTTCGGGAATTATAAAAACCGATAACGGCGGATTTAACTACGCTATGTCTATTTTAAAGAGCGCGGACGGCAATCCCGACTCTTGCCAGAGATACACCTTCTCATACAACAACCCGATTGCGGGCGAGGGAAGATTTATCCATACATATATGGGCGACTCAAATCCGCTCCCGTCCTTTGAGGGCGAGCCGAAGAAGGTCGGTATTCCGAACGATATTGACGGGTTCACAACAGGTCTTTGGAACGCTCTTAATGAGGATAACAAGGTGTCGCTGTTTGTGAGATTTATCGATTTGGCGACGGGCAAGGTCAAGTCAAGGATTGTAAATAAGAATAAATAAAATTATGATAAAAATACGATACGCAAAAGAGAGCGACTCCGAGTTTTGGTTCACTCTCGATAAGCACATGAGGGAGAGTCTGTTTGAAAGCAAAATACGCGCCGGGGAATGCTATATCGCGTTAAAGGACGAAATCCCCGCGGGGATTTTGCGGTATAATCTGTTCTGGGACAATACGCCGTT
>CAZWMB010000123.1:0-2206 GCA_964634635.1 uncultured Lachnospiraceae bacterium | reverse complement strand
ATACAGGTCGCCTTTTCTTGACATACTCTGAGTAATGCCGTATTTAGCCAATATCGCGTATTGAACGCCTCTGTCGCTTTAGAGTTGGGATAATCGGCGGTAAAATCTCTTTGCAGAAGATTTGGAGAAACGGAGTAATTATGCTTTGAGTTAGTGGTAATCTTGTAGGCGCGTTTGCGTACAGAGTGAATGTTATGCAGCTTCATAAGGCGGTGGACGCTGTTTCTCGAGCAGCCGGCATAGCATATCCACAGAGAATTCGGAGCGATAAGCATCGACAAAGCGATACTTATCCTCTATGGCGTTGAAAGAGTCGCTTAATAAATTTTGTGTCCATTTATATTGCAATTTACATGAAAATATCAGCAAAAAACGCTTGACAAACAAGAAAAAATAGGATATAATTTAGAAGTCTGTAAAAACAGACAATCCTTGCCCGTGCTGTGACGCGCGGGACTAAAGTCCATAAGGAGGTGCGTAAAATGGCTGAAAAAATGTTGAACAGCTATGAAACAATTTTTATCATTGACGCAACGCTTGACGAGGAAAACGTAACCGCTCTCAAAGATAAGTTCGTATCGCTTATCGAAAAGAACGGCGAGCTGGAATCCGTTGACGAGTGGGGCAAGAGAAGACTTGCTTACGAGATTAATGATAGAACAGAGGGTTTTTACTACCTTGTAAACTTCAAGGCGGGCAGCGAATTCCCGAAAGAGCTTGAAAGACAGTACAAGATAACAGACGGAATTCTCAGAACTATTGTTATCCGAAAAGACGAGGAATAGGTCGTTTTAAAGTAAGAAAGCGGTGTAAGTATGAACAAGGTTATTTTAATGGGACGTCTTACACGCGACGTTGAAACGCGTCAGACGCCGAACGGAGTTTCTCTCGCGAGATTTTCTATCGCGGTAAATAGACGTTTCGCGGGAAAAGACGCTCAGCAGCAGGCGGATTTCATTAACTGCGTCGCATGGCGTCAGACAGGGGAATTTATCGCGAGATATTTTCGCAAGGGAAGTATGATTGCGATAGTCGGAAGTATTCAGTCGAGAAGCTGGGACGGTCAGGATGGTAAAAGACAGTATTCCACGGAGGTAGTCGTGGACGAGGCGTACTTTACAGGATCCAAAGCCGAAACAGGTACCGTGGGCACATCGGGCGGCGGTTATCAGAGTCAGGGCGGCTATAATCAGAATAATTACAGCGTTCCGCGTCAGCCGGACGCTCCGAGCCGGGAGCCGGATTTTGACGGCGACTTTGATATAGACGGATTTTCCGATTTGGACGGCAGCGAGGACGATTTGCCATTCTGATTCGCATGGTAAAAATTGATAAGGAGGAATAATTCATGGCTGAAAAAAGCGAAAGACCGCAGAGAGCAAGAAGACCAAAGAAAAAGGTTTGCTTGTTCTGTGTGGACAAGGTCGAGCATATTGACTACAAAGATACTGCAAAGCTGAGAAGATACGTTACCGAAAGGGGAAAGATTGTTCCCAGACGTATCAGCGGTAACTGCGCAAAGCATCAAAGACAGCTTACAACGGCTGTTAAGCGCGCGAGAATTATAGCGCTTTTGCCGTTCGTTGCTGAATAATTTCAAGCATAAAACGGAACGCGGCGCGTTCCGTTTTTTTTGTACGGAGGAAACAAAATGAATATTATAATCAAGCCCTACGCGGGTTCGGAGGCGCAAAAGGCGGCGGCAATATGGAACGAGGTTGTTGAGGCGGGAAACGCCTTCCCCCAGACGGAAATACTTGATGAAAAATCCGCGGACAGCTTTTTCTCGTCACAGTCCTTCACCGGTCTGGCGTATGACGCGCAAAGCGGGGAAATGGTCGGACTATACATACTTCACCCCAATAACGTCGGCAGATGCGGACATATATGCAATGCGAGCTATGCCGTCAAAGGGACGCTGCGCGGACAGCATATAGGCGCGGCTCTTGTCAGACACTGCATGGTAAAGGGCAGGGAGCTGGGCTTTAAAATACTGCAGTTTAACGCTGTTGTCGCGTCGAACACCGCTGCTCTTAAGCTCTACGAAAGGCTCGGCTTTACCCGTCTGGGTACAATTCCCGACGGATTTCTTATGAGCGACGGACGGTACGAGGATATAATACCCCATTTTCACATATTATAAAAAACCTGTAGAGAAGTGCAAAACAACAAATTTTGAAAAGAGGTAAAAACAAGCGCCGAGGAA
>CAZWMB010000122.1:0-2270 GCA_964634635.1 uncultured Lachnospiraceae bacterium | reverse complement strand
AGCGGTCCGCCGATAATTGTATCAAAAACATATGGTATTCCGCCCGCAAGTCCTTCCTCGGGAGTGCACTCTATAGTACAGTGGATAAAGGCGAGAAAGAACATCATGACAAACTTCGCGATATCCACTTCCCTCTGTCTGCCGAGGTTTACCGGCTGCGGCGAATAAATCCTTTCCTTCAGCGTTTTGAGCATTATTATACGCCTCTATTCTATGGTTAATATATCCGAAAAGCCTGTGACTTCAAATATCTCCGTAACGGTTTCATTGACGTTGCGTATGAGCATACTGCCCTGCTTGTTCATAACCTTCTGAGCCGCGAGCAAAACGCGCAGTCACGCCGATGACAGATATTCAAGCTGAGCAAAATCAAGTATAAGGCTCGTTACGCCGCTTATGCTTCTTTTAAGCTCTGCTTCAAGCCGCGGCGCAGTGGTTGTGTCAAGTCTGTCTTCAATATTTATGGTAAGCTCTGTTCCGTTTAGGTTTTTTCGATATTCATATTTAACATCTTTTCTGGCAATTCAGGTAATATCTTTGGGTATTGGGACGCACTGAAAATTTAAAAAAATTTTTCCTCTTTCCAAAGACCTTCTACTTTGCAAAGCATAATTATTTCTATATTACATCAATTATATCATAGGAAGTCAAATTTTTCAACAAAAAATGCACAAATTTTGTTCAAATATAACGCCACTTTTTGTATATTAATATTTCAAACAGTGTTTGTTAATATAAGTTATTTATCGTAAAATTCCGTCAGTTATTTTAGGAAAGAGGTTTTTATTATGCCAAGACGAGGAGAAAATATTTAAAATCAAATTTATCAAGCATAAATGAGTAATTTGTACTTGACTATCAAGGCTATCTCATCTCTTGAACAAATAGCGTCGGGAACAAGGAAGATATTATTTATATTAATAACAGCCATATCGCTCAGTCTGATAAAATTTATGTTTTCTGCCATTTTTGCTTTGATTTTAGAAGTAGCATATCTCAGCAGTCGTCCCATTTTCTCTAAGCAAAACAGGAGCGATTTTGTCCACACCACCTGTCAACATTCGCGCTCGAAGCGTCGAAACACTCACTCGTTACAGTCTCATTTACGAGCCGATTCCTTCCGTATCCTGTATTGACAAATATTTTCGTAAATGATATATTATCAGCAATAAGAATATGTTCGTAATCCGCATATACCCAAAAGAAGCCGCAGGCGATACCCATAAACCGTATGTAGCGGCTTTTGTCCGCCTTAATGGTTATCCCCAAACTAACAATTTTGTCGGAGTTATAGACACAGAAGGAAAGAGGAACAGTGTTATGAAAACGGAATTCACAGTAAAAAACGACGGGTTTCACGGGCGGCTTTTCCTGCCGAAAGAGGACAAATTCCCAGGTAAAGCGCTGATGGTGTGGGGCGGCTCTGAGGGAATGTTTGAGCTGTCGTGCATGGGTGCCGAGCGTTTCACAGAGGAAGGTATAACCGTACTTGCGCTGGCGTTTTTCAAAGTGCCAGGTCTGCCCAACAATCTTGTAAATATACCGATTGAATCCGTGGAAAATGCCGCAAAGTACCTAAAAGCCCACGGATATGAGAAAATAGCAGTCTGGGGTATTTCAATGGGAGCGCAACTCGCGCTACTCTCGGGCATTTATATGCCGGAGCTTATCACCTGCGTCATTGCCGCCAGTCCGATATGCTTTGCCACCCAGGGCTTGAACGCCATGACACTCAAGACCTATCCCGGCTCCGTGTTTTCTTGGCGCGGCAAGCAGATTCCCTGCGCCTGCTATGACCCAGAGATTGCCAAGCACGGCAAGCGTCTGATTTTACAATATCTGCTTAAACATCGTGAGTTCAGTGTCATGTTTTTCTATGACGGCATTATCAAAAACCTCCGCGAGGAGCAAATTTTACCTGCCGAAAAGATCAACGGTCCGGTATTACTTATCTCGGGCGGGCTAGACTCCATGTGGCCATCCGAGCAGTCAGCACGTATACTGATACGCCGTATGGACGAGCGCGGACATTCGTTTGAGCATAAGCACTTAAATTACATACACGGCAGCCATTATATGATGCCCATACATCTTAAGTCGGAAAAGCTGTTTGTTTCCGAGCGCAAATTCCCGCAGGACAGCGAGCAGTACAAGCAAGATATGATGCGTGAAATGACGTCGTTTCTGGATAGGTGGTAGTGTTAATTCCGATTCACGCGCCCCGCCGCCGTTCGTCAACGCCCATACGGTGATTTTTAAATCGGAGCAAC
>CAZWMB010000121.1:0-2273 GCA_964634635.1 uncultured Lachnospiraceae bacterium | reverse complement strand
CCGGCCGTTCCCGCGTCCGAATAGCGTCCGACCTTGGTCTGGTAGGCTTGGGCGGTGTGTCCCATACCGCCTATTATAGCGGCGCGTTCACCGGTTATCGTATTTTTATAGCCGCCTACCACTATGCTTTGAAAGCCGGAGACGGAATTTTTCATACCGCCTATTATAGCGGCGCTACTACCGGTTCCGGTTACCGTATTTCTATCGCCGCCTATCGTGGCGCCGTAAGCGGCGTCTTCTTCAACCGTATTGCTATCGCCGCCCACTGTCGCGGAGTATTCAGCCGTCGCCCAATTTAAGACTCCTCCGACCGCCACGCTGCAATTGCCGGGCGCCTCATTCATGTCGCCGCAGACAAAGGAATTTGTGCCGCAGCCGTATTCGGAGCCGCGTTCCCCGACCGTAAGATGAGTCGGGATTATGTCGCCGTCGGTGTAGTCGGGATTTTTTCTTATGTTTACATCCGATACGCCGAGCTTTTCCGCGAGCTTTTCCGTAAGATATTCGCCCGAAACCGTTTCGGCTATGTTCTCTGTCAAATCAAGCACCGCCTCGGTTACAGGCAGCAGCGCGGACAGTACTTCTATATATCCGTCGCTGTGATCCTCGCCGGAAACAGGCGCGGTTGTAATACTCAGCATATACGTATATCCGACAGTAAGCGGCTCGGATAAAACGTACCTTACCTCGTCGTTATAATACAAATCCTGTATCACCTCCGGCTGAGGCTCGTCGTCGGGGTTCGCGTCTATCGTTAAGGCAAACGGTGTATTCAGCGGCTTATCGATTTTATAAAATGAGCCGCTTTTTCTGTATGTTTCCAGACTCTCGTATTCCTTTACGGTTCCTCCGTCCACTTCATTTCTTACCGACCGCAGATCGTCGTCTAATTTTGCTTCCGATATTGAACCGTCCAAAGCTTCCGTTCCTGCGCCGACAGTTTTATTTAATATTTCCTCAAGATTGTCCATTGCGTCCCGCAATTCGTTATCGGCGCTCTCTCTTGCCGCCGTTTCGGCGGTTATCGATTTGCTCATTGTATTTAGTTTAGACGTGAGAGTGTCAGACGCGGGTACAACCCACGCATATCCGTTTTTAGGCTCGGCTCCGCCGCTGCCCCAAGAGGAAATTATACAAATCCGTGTTTCACCGGACGCGATTGACTCGCTCAGCTTAATTCCATAGTCGTCGTGCTGTTGGATTATTGTAAAATCCTTTTCAGTGTCGTTAGTAAGCTCCACGCCGTCCGCTGTTTGAAGTATTCCCTTTGCCGTGTCGGTGAGCAAGCCTCCGGAGTACAGCTCGCTGACGCTTATACGCGCAAGGGAAAATCCTCCCTCGCTGACGGTTTTATTTAATATTTCCTCAAGATTGTCCATTGCGTCCCGCAATTCGTTATCGGCGTTCTGCCGCGCTTTCGCTTCGGCGCTGACCGCGATTGCTCTTGCGCTTTCCTCCGCGTCGATGTTTGTCTGTAAAGCCGTGTCCGCGCTCTTGCGCTCCGATACCTCGTTGTCGATACTCTGCTGCAGCGAGCTGACGGAGTTTTCGGTTTCCTCATATCCGTTCAGAAGGGTCTTAAGATTTTCTTTAATTATAGCCCACCAATCGTTGAGCAATGTTTCGTCGTCAAAATTTAAATTTATGGTTTTTATAGTAGTATAAGTCCTTTCCCGAGTATTGTTGTACTCGTATATTTGCTGTAATCCTTGACTGAGCTTATTATACCATATTTTGTCCTTTTTTTCAATTACCGGCATATAAATACGTGCATTTGGGCGAAATTCTTTAACGTTTATTTTATAAATTTTGTCATACATATAAAAGGATTTTGGCGGATGAATGTCATATTGACAATGGATTTCACACTTTTTATAAGGCTGCATATTCTATAACAAGGGATTACCCTGAAAATCAGAGAAAGGAATGATTTGAATGGCAGATTGCAACAACTGCAATTGCGGTGACAGCCGCGGTACACAGGGTCCGTGCGACACCAACTTCCGCGAGGCTGTGTGCATACATACCGATAAGGTCTACGACAGCTGCAGAGAATGACAAATAGCAAGATAGAAAAATATTAAGACTTATAATTTTTGAAATTGCTTTTTTTGATTTGGCTGTCAATTTGTATTGTTTAATAATATTAAGAGCAAGTTTTCTAATCATATTAAGATTTTGCTGTATATTCCTATCCTCAGCGCTGCAAAAATATCCGTCATATTCTTTTGTTGTTTCCAATTCCTCAAAATAATCTATTAATTTATCCATAC
>CAZWMB010000120.1:0-2282 GCA_964634635.1 uncultured Lachnospiraceae bacterium | reverse complement strand
ATATCATAGTTTGCTATGACTTTCTTTTTATTTTTTAAGTGTCCTATTTGATTATGCAATCAACCTTTGTATTAAATATCCAATAAATAAAAAATAATACTTGAAATTCTGTTTTTGGTATGATATAATATCGACATTATTTATGGAATTGGGAGGATTTACAATGAAAACAAAATTTAAAAAATTAGCATCTTTTGCTTGTGTATCAGTTATTTGCTTTAGTACTCTTTCGGGCTATGCCGCAAATATTTCCGGTAAGATGTCAAATGTTGCCGCGCTGACCAGTATTAGTGTCAAAGGTGAGACGTATAATATTACCTCAAATAAGGAAATAAGTGTTTTCCTTGACAGAAGCGAGGTAGCGTTTGACAACGTTAAACCTTTGATTGTTGAAGATAGGACTATGGTTCCTATTCGTTTTTTGGGTAGCGCCATTGGTATCAAAGAGAGCGATATTTCTTATGATGAGACAACAGAGACGGTTGTGCTTAAATATAACAAAAAGACAATTACCCTCGTGGTAGGAGACAAAACCGCTTTAGTTGATGTTGACAAGGTTGACCTTGATGTTCCGGTAATCGAGGTTGATGGCAGAGTATTAGTGCCATTCCGCTTTGTCTGTGAAACCTTTGGTTACAGTATTGATTACGGTGAGACAGATACAAAAATGAATATATACATGGTAAAGACAAACGGTGCCACAAAGATATAAATATATAAAAGATATAATTTGATATAATTTTCTTTGATTAAGTTTCGGTTTCGGTTTTAGTTGCTGACTGAATTATGCCGATTTGATCTGACGTAAAACAACGGCTCCGCGATATTTACGGAGCCGTTTTATTGTATGTCAATATTTATAATCTCTTTGCCCTGATCAAAGGCGTATCCCACAGTGTACGCGGTTCCGCCGTAGGGTCTGTTCAGGTAGGCGATAACAGCCGAGCTATTGTCAACCATAAATCTGTTACGCTTGCGCATACACTCGGGAGTATAATTTTCTGAAATGAAAATAGTATAGTCCGCTTTGGCAAGAATATCATTATAGGCTTTTTTCTGCGTTCGAGTCCAATTGGTCGTCTGCGTTTTACACGGAAGGGCAAGAAGCAAGTTTATTTCGGGAAACTCCTCGCGCAGCTTAAGCACAGTTATGGCGGCGAGAGTGTCGAATCCAAGAGCTCCGCCCGCTATAAAGGTGCTGATCCCGCTGTCGATAAGCTCTCTCAGCTCTTTATTAAGTTTTTCTTTTAAAGCTGCGGAATTGCTTTTGCTTATTACTCTATGACCGGTAAAGCAGCATGTCGCGGTCGGCTTGAGGAGCATACTCGCTTCTTCTGCGCTTAATATTATCATTTTTATCACCGAAAGTTATTATAGCATTTTTTAAATTCAGACGCAAGGGTTTACATAAGCATTTTTTTGGCGTATAATAAGTTTTACGGTGTTTGACTGATTTGGATACTGAATATACGGAGGGATCACAGTTGAAAATTTTAAAGCAAGCGGCAATAATATTCGGGGTCTGCCTGATAGGCGAAATAATTTCAGAGCTTATCCCCGTGGCGTTCCCCGGTAGTGTCATAAGCATGGTGATACTTTTTATATTGTTTGTCCTGAATTGGTTGAAACCCGAAGGCCTAAGCGACGTCAACGACTTCCTGCTTGACAATATGGGATTCTTCTTCATACCTCCGGGGGTCGGAATCATGACGCGGTTCGATTTATTAAAGAGTAGTGCGGTGCAAATATTGCTTGTATGTATAGTTTCGGCGATTGTGACGTTTGCCGTCACTGCGTACACGGTTCAGTTTGTAATGAAAATTCAGAATAAAATTCAAAACAAGATAAGCGAGAAAAGGGAGGCGAAGCACAGTGCGTGAACTTATAGACCAAATAAGCGCAAATCCACTGTTTGGGGTGAGCATAAGCGCGTTTGCTTACATCTTCGGAGTGTGGGTGAATCGAAAGGTAAAAACTCCCATCGCAAACCCGATCCTTATAGCGGACGTGCTTATCATTGTGTTTCTACTCTTGCTAGGCATACCGTATGAAAACTACGAAAACGGAGGAGCCTTTATAGAGCTGTTTTTGGCGCCCGCGACAGCCGCGCTTGCCGTTAGGATTCACAGACAGATTAAGGCGCTTAAAGCGAATTGGTTGCCACTTTTGATTGGCACCGCCGCAGGTTCTCTGGCGTCTATAGTGTGCGTGCTGCTTATGTGCCGTTTGTTCGGCTTTGACAGAGAAGTGACGATAGCGCTTTTCCCGAAGTCGGTAACCAC
>CAZWMB010000119.1:0-2339 GCA_964634635.1 uncultured Lachnospiraceae bacterium | reverse complement strand
GATGATATCTTTTAATGGAGGTGTAGAAAAGTATGGCAAGAATAGCAGGTGTTGATTTACCGAGAGAAAAGAGAGTAGAGGTTGGTCTTACCTATATATACGGCATTGGACTTAAAAGCTCGCAGAAAATTCTTTCAAAAACAGGTATAAACCCTGATACGAGAGTGAAGGATCTTACGGAAACAGACGTAAGTAAGCTTAGAGAGGTTATTGACGCGGAGTATACGGTTGAGGGCGACCTTCGCCGTCAGCTCGCGCTTGACATCAAGCGCCTTATGGAGATTGGATGTTACAGAGGCATACGTCACAGAAAGGGTCTTCCGGTAAGAGGACAGAACACTAAGAACAATGCAAGAACCCGAAAGGGTCCCGCGAGAACAATCGCAGGAAAGAAGAAATAAAGGAGGGACTAAGCTAAATGGCAAAGGTAGCAAAGAAAACTACGCGTACAAGACGTCGCGATAGAAAGAATGTTGAAAAAGGCGCGGCTCATATCCGTTCGAGCTTTAACAATACGATAGTTACGATTACAGATACAGCCGGAAACGCTATATCATGGGCGAGCGCCGGAGGCTTAGGCTTCCGCGGTTCAAGAAAAAGTACTCCGTTCGCTGCGCAGACGGCTGCCGAAACGGCCGCCAAAGCGGCTATGGAGCATGGTATGAAGACCGTAGAGGTTTACGTTAAAGGACCGGGCGCCGGGCGTGAGGCCGCGATAAGAGCCTTGCAGGCGACGGGTCTTGAAGTAACCATGATTAAGGACGTGACTCCTATTCCTCATAACGGCTGCAGACCGCCTAAGAGAAGAAGAGTCTGATTTATAAAGTGATAAAGGAGGAAAAAGAGTAATGGCAGTAAACAGACAACCGGTATTAAAAAGATGCAGAACTCTGGGCATCAACCCCGCGACAATGGGTATAGATAAGTCGTCTAATAAAAATCCTAAGCAGAGCAGAAGGAAACAGTCGGAATACGGGTTACAGCTGAATGAGAAACAAAAGGTTAAGTTCATCTATGGCGTACTGGAAAAGCAGTTCCGCAAGTACTATGTAATGGCTGCGAAAAGACAGGGTATTACAGGTGAAATGCTTCTGCAAATCCTTGAGTCAAGACTTGACAACGTTGTATTCAGGCTCGGTTTGGCGAATACCAGACGCGAGGCGAGACAGATTGTTAACCACGGTCATATTACAGTAAACGGTACGAAGGTTGACATTCCGTCATACCTTGTTAAGCCGGGCGATGTAGTAGCGGTACGGGAAAAGAGTAGGAACTCTGTAAGAATAAAGGAAATCGTTGAAACAAACGCCGGCAGAGTCATTCCAAAGTGGCTTTCTATGGACAGAAACACACTTACGGGTAAGGTTATTGCGTTGGCAGCGAGAGAGGATATCGACTATGAGGTTGAGGAACATCTTATTGTCGAGCTTTATTCTAAATAATTACATGTTACCCTCGGTAAGTGGATATATATACATGTTTTTAAGGGTGTTTACGGAGCGGTTATTCCGGATTTGCCCAGATTTAAAAGGAGGGTTCTGAAATGATAGAAATGGAAAAGCCAAATATAGAATGTGTTGAAATGAGTGAAGACGGCAAATACGGCAAGCTTATCGTATCCCCGCTGGAGCGCGGTTACGGTACCACGCTCGGCAACTCTCTTCGCAGAATTTTACTTTCATCCTTGCCCGGAGCGGCGGCGACCTCGATTAAGATTGAGGGAGTTCAGCATGAGTTTTCCACGGTACCCGGAGTTACTGAGGATGTCACAGAGCTTATTCTTAATATAAAGAAGCTGGCGCTCAAGGTACACGGTGATTTGCCCAAGACCATATATATTGAGGCTAAGGGAGCGCAGGAGATTACCGCGAACGATATTAAACGCGACGACGACGTAGAGATTTTCAATCCCGATCTTCACATCGCGACGCTTAATGACGACGCAAATCTTTATATGGAAATTACACTGTCAAAGGGCAGAGGTTATGTGAGCGCGGAAAAGAACAAGATAGCTATGCAGCCCGTAATCGGAGTAATTCCTGTGGATTCTATCTATACGCCTATAACTAAGGTGAATTACACAGTAGAGAATATAAATATCGGCTCGAACACGGACAGAGAAGAGCTTATGATAGAGCTTTGGACAAACGGCACAATCAAGCCGGATGAGGCTGTATCGCTGGCGGCCAAAATTATGAACGACCTTCTGACGCTGTTCGTTGACCTTTCCGACGACGCGAAGAACGCGGAAATCATTGTTGAATAGGAAGAGAACAAGAAGGAACAGGTTCTTGAGATGACAATCGAGGAGCTTGATTTGTCAGTGCGTTCGTATAATT
>CAZWMB010000118.1:0-2538 GCA_964634635.1 uncultured Lachnospiraceae bacterium | reverse complement strand
ACAGGCTTTAATCCCATTATACAATTTTCAGCATAAAATTGCAATAAAACTCTTGAACTTTTTCTCAATTACCTATATAATGTATAATAGAATAATTTTATGAAAGGAAAGCTTACAATGGAAAAATATGAAAAGATAAAAACCTTCGATCCTGATGTATACGAAGCGATACAGCAGGAAACAAACAGACAGAACAACAAAATTGAGCTTATAGCCTCCGAGAACTTTGTTTCGGAACGCATAATGGAGGCTAACGGCTCGCCGCTTACAAACAAGTACGCGGAGGGCTATCCCTCAAAGCGCTATTACGGCGGCTGCGAATATGTGGATGTGGTTGAAAATCTCGCTATTGAGAGAGCTAAGGAGCTTTTTGGAGCGTCTTACGCCAACGTACAGGCTCATTCCGGCGCGCAGGCTAACATGGCTGTATTTTTCGCGTTGCTTACGCCCGGCGATACCGTACTGTCAATGAGTCTTGCGCACGGCGGACACCTGAGTCACGGCTCGCCCGTGAATATGTCGGGCAAGTACTTTAACATAGCGCCCTACGGCGTTACCGAGGATACGAATACCATAGATTACGACGAGGTAAGACGTATCGCGCTTGAATGTAAGCCAAAGCTTATTCTCGCGGGTGCAAGCGCCTATCCGCGTATTATCGATTTCAAGAAATTCGCCGATATAGCGAGCGAAACCGGCGCGTACTTCATGGTCGACATGGCGCATATCGCCGGTCTTGTTGCCGCGGGCGAGCATCCGTCGCCTATGCCATTCGCGGACGTGGTTACCACAACTACTCACAAAACGCTGAGAGGTCCGCGCGGCGGTCTTATTCTCACAAATAATGAGGAAATAGCGGTAAAAATCAATAAGGCGATATTCCCGGGTATACAGGGCGGTCCGCTGATGCACACTATCGCCGCGAAAGCGGTTTGCTTTAAGGAGGCTCTCACTCCGGAATTCAAGGCGTACGCAAAGCAGGTTGTCAAGAACGCGGCGACGCTCGCGGACATGCTTATGTCAGAAGGCTTTAAGCTTGTTTCCGGCGGAACCGATAATCACCTTATGCTCGCAGACCTTACCGATACCGGCGTTACCGGCAAGGAGGCGGAAAAAATGCTTGACGAGGTCGGTATTACTGTCAATAAGAACGCTATACCGTTCGATACGAGAAGTCCGTTTGTCACAAGCGGTATAAGAATAGGCTCTCCCGCGTCCACCTCGAGAGGCTTTAAGGAGGATGACATGGTTGAAGTGGGTAAGCTGATTTCCATGACTATAAAGGACTTTGAGAATAACAGGGACGAGGTCAAAGCAAGAGTTAAGACTCTTTGTGATAAGTATCCCCTGTATAAATAAAGCTTCCAGTCTAAAAGTGAGATATTGATTTCAATATACGCAACATATACAATGTCAAGTGTAATTATCTAAAAATATTATAGGGAGGATTTTATTATGGCTTGTTTTTTAGTACCTACGGCGGAAGCTATTGTTACAACGGCGGTAAAAAAGTCGGTTGACAAAAACGGCGCGAAAAAAGAAAAAAGTCCGTTTGTAAAAAGACTCAAATGGCTTAATAATATGCTTTGGGGCGGCGCGGCGCTGCTTGCCTTTGAGCACGTTTGGCATGGCGAGGTCGTACCGTATTTTCCATTTCTGACAAATGCCGCAAATTCTGCGGACGCGGCGGAAATGCTGCACGAAATGGCAACCACGGGAGTGGCTATGGCCGTTCTTGTTACCGTTGTTTGGGCGGGTATGGTTTTGGTTGCAAGCTCGATTGAAAAGCGTCCTGTATCAAATACAGCCGCCACACAAGGAGGAAAATAATTATGACTTTACTCATTACTGTATTTGCGGCCGTTATATCAACAATTATGTGGTATAATAAAGCTGATAGCAATATGGAATTGGGAACGCTCTCGCTTATGTATTGGGGAGCTTCGCTAATGTGGCTTGCTGACTCGGCTGCCGAGTATTTAGAGGTCGGCGCGGAATATTTTACTCCCGCGGCCGCGGATATGTTAAACGACGCGTATCTCGGATTTTCCGTTGTGGCGCTCGGTCTTGTAATATGGCTTGTTATACTGCTTGTCAAGGACCCGCGCGGTACTGTCAGAAAAATGCTTACAAAAAATAAATAGCATGTATACAAAAACGCGTAACCGCTTTTATCCGCGGCTGCGCGGTTTTTTGTTTCAATATTTTTTATTTTTTTAATTTCATAAATTTTGCTATTGACAAGCGCTGTTTTTTGTGGTAATATATAAAAGCTGTATGGCTCGTTGGTCAAGCGGTTAAGACTCCGGCCTCTCACGCCGGCAACGCGGGTTCGATTCCCGCACGAGTCACCATTCCAATCAAATCCGAACTTTTCACTTATCGGCGACGGGTTCGAATTTTTATTTTGGCTGTAACACAAAACGGCGGTTGCAATATGCAGCCGCCGTTTGTGTTTATGTATTTTGTTTTGATTTCCATTACCCCATTCCCGAATTGATGGACAGAAAAAAGTGCGATATAATGGAATGGAAATCC
>CAZWMB010000117.1:0-2541 GCA_964634635.1 uncultured Lachnospiraceae bacterium | reverse complement strand
CTCGTATGAGCGGAGAATTAAAGAACAAATGAGAATAAATTGTAATAACAATGAGGCATTATTTGGCAAACAGAGCGGGGTATGATATAGTAATTGTAAACATTTTGTGATTATTATTGATTTTCTGATTAAAATATAATATAATAAAAATACGGAGGTATCGCGGTGGGGAAGAATGATCGAGCGGAGAAGCTTTTAGAGGACTATAACGATGTGTTTGCGGACATATACAATACGTTGTTGTTTCGCCAACCGTTATAAAAAGAGGAACTGTTGGATTTCGGACCGACGGAGTCGGTATATAAAAATGACAGCGACGCCACGGCGGAACAAAGAAGAGACGTTTTAAAGGTCTATAAAAATCAGGCGAATTTGGTAATATCCTCTTTCGGAATAGAAAATCAGTCAACGTACGACGAATATATGCCCGTAAGAATTATGAGTTATGACGCGGGAACGTACAGACAGCAGATAAAGAACGTTTCAAAGAAGCAGGAAGTATACCCGGTCATTACCATTGTACTGAATTTTTCAAACAGACAATGGGGCGACGCGAAGGATTTACATAGCCTTTTGAACATTCCGGAGGAATTGAAGCCGTTTGTCGAGAACTACAAAATAAAGGTTTTTGATATCGCCTTTTTGGAGGACGAGGTTATAAACAGCTTTACGAGCGATTTTAAGGCTATCGCTAAATTTTTCAAAGACAAGAGATTAAAGAAAGACGCATTGTCGGATAATACGGTACTGAGGTACCCGACGGCGGTTACGGAGTTTCCGGCAGTATTTACAAACGACAGACTGTATACGGATATAAATGATTTTATTATAGAGAGTCAAAGGAAAGGGGAGTGCATCACTATGTGTAATGTAGCGCAGGCTATGGTTGACAAAGGCGTAAAGCAAGGAATGGAAAAAAGCGTTCTAAATTCTATAAGGAATCTTATGGAGAGTATGAAGCTATCGGCGGAGCAGGCAATGTCAGCGTTAAGGGTGTCGGAGGACGAGTATTCCAAATACGCTGAGATGCTGAAGCAATCGACGCCGAAGGCATAAAACAGAATAAAATGAAGAATTGACAGCGAAACGCCGCTTGTGGTTCAGTGGTTTATAGAGTAGGGCATAGAAATCCGGAGCTCGCAGGAGGGACAGCAGAAGCTCGAAACGGACGGCGACAGACTTATGAATTACGTCCGCTACTGGCAGGCAAACGGCGAGAGCCGCAAAATGTCAATGCGTCTGAAAACGCGAATGGCGCAGCTGACTGCCGAAGGTATTTACCGCGGCGGCGCGACGTCGCTTGCCTTGTTGACGTGTGGCAGAGCGCGTGACTGTTAACCATATATTTAATTATGTTATATTTTTTTGATGTATTTCAAAAAAAGAAATATAATAAAAATACGACAGATAACAAGTGTATCTGCTTAAGTATAGAAAAATATTAGCGTGTCGGTATGCGTTAATATACGGAGCTTTCGGGTAGGGTTTATGTAATCTAACCTCAAATCGGCTAAGGTTTATACCAAAAGAAAATACATCGGAAATTGCTTCTGAAAATAGGAGCAATTTTTTGTATATAATCATTTGGAAACGCTTGAGAAGTCAGAAGTTATTTTTATGCAAAACAGGGAGTGATGAGTATGCGAAGATTTAAGGAAGATGATAAAATGAAATGAGTTTATTGTTTATACAGAGGCATAGATGGAACTGGTATTAAGAAACAGCAGGATGAATGCAGAGAATATGCGGCATAGCAAGGCTGAGAAAAATGGAACAAGCCTTACGGTATTATAGGATAGTGGATAACATAATGTAAAATGGAGGTGTTTACAGTGAAAACAAATATTGACGTTATAATTACGATAAGGAATATTTTCAAAACAGAAGATATTGATATACGGAAATCAGAATTCAATAAGCGTTATGAAAATTATATCAATTTTTGCGAGAATAAGCTTTAATTTGTCGCCGGTTTACGGTACAATACTATTACACACAAAAGCGGTTAATGTAATATGCTTTGTGAAGGAGGGAGCATTATGATTATTATGAAAAAACATATTATCGCGTTATTTATAATAATTTGCGCGGCGGTTATCGCAATCTGCTGCATACATACGCGCGACAGCCGGCAAACTATGGCTGACAGCGGTTTGCGCGTCATACTTGACGCCGGACACGGCGCGTTTGGATAATGCTTTAATAGAACGATGGTGTAACCGCGTTTGTATGAATTGAGCTTGTTTTTGCGGACAAGTTGTTTCAAGTCATCAATCAAGCAAGTGATTGATGACTTGATTTTTGATTGGCAGTATGATATACTTGAGTTTAAGAGGTGAGTATGATGGTAAGCAAAAAAACCGCCATTTGAGATAAACGAAAAAATTATGTCAGAGGTTATAGAGATAGCTGAATTAGTCGGAAGAGCAAGTATTAGCAGTAAAATATCGTCAAATCCGACATTAAGACGAACAAACAGGATACGCACAATTTATTCATCACTTGCGATAGAGCAAAACACACTTGATATAGAGCAGGTAA
>CAZWMB010000116.1:0-2650 GCA_964634635.1 uncultured Lachnospiraceae bacterium | reverse complement strand
GGCACGTTTGACGTACTTCCGAAGAAAGAGGTTATAAAGCTCAAGGCTCAGAGAGATAAGCTTGAAAAGTATCTCGGCGGAATTAAGGAAATGAAAAAGCTGCCCGGCGCTATGTTTGTAGTAGACCCGCGCAAGGAAAAGATTGCGATAGCCGAGGCTAAAAAGCTCGGTATACCCGTAGTCGCCATAGTTGATACTAACTGTGACCCCGATGAGGTTGATTATGTAATTCCGGGTAATGACGACGCTATAAGAGCCGTCAAGCTTATCGCGTCAACAATGGCGAACGCTGTTATCGAGGGCAGACAGGGCGAGGACGCCCTGATACCGGAAAGCGCCGCGGCTGAAGAGGAAAACGAAACAGAGGAAACCGCAGAGGAATAATTTTCGGATTATATATAATTTATATTAGGAGGATAAAAGAATGGCATTTACAGCTAAGGACGTAAAGGAACTCAGAGAGGCTACGGGCTGCGGTATGATGGACTGTAAAAAGGCGCTTACCGAAACCGACGGCGATATGGATAAGGCGGTTGAGTTTCTGAGAGAAAAGGGACTTGCAACGGCGGCCAAGAAGGCGGGCAGAATTGCCGCGGAGGGCATAGTAAAGGCATATATCGACGGTAATGTCGGCGTGCTTGTAGAAGTAAACTCTGAAACCGACTTCGTTGCAAAAAACAACGAATTTCAGGAGTTTGTATTAAATGTGGCTAAGACCATAGCAAAGACAAATCCGGCAGATGTTGACGCGTTGAAGGCGACGGAGTTTGAGGATACGACGATAGGCGATCTTCTTACCGCTAAAATCGCCAAGATAGGCGAAAATTTGAATATCAGACGTTTCGCGAGAATTGAAACCTCCGGAGCGGTTGTCGAATATATTCACGCGGCGGGTAAAATCGGAGTGCTTGTCGAGGCTGACGCTGAGAATAACGACATAACAAGAGAGTGTCTGAAAAATGTTGCGATGCAGGTTGCGGCGCTAAATCCGAAGTATCTTTCAAGCGACGATGTTCCTCAGGACTACAAGGAGCACGAGAAGGAAATCCTGATAGCTCAGCTGAAAAACGACCCCAAGAACGCGTCAAAGCCGGACAATATCATTGAAAAAATGATTACAGGCCGTCTTGCTAAGGAGCTTAAAGAGGTATGCCTCTTAGAGCAGGAGTACGTTAAGGCGGAGAATAAGGAAACCGTTGCGAAGTATGTGGCGGGAGTGGGAAATATTACTCTGAAACAGTTCGTACGCTTTGAAACAGGCGAGGGACTTGAAAAGAGAGAGGACGACTTCGCCGCGGAGGTTGCCTCAATGGTCAAGTAATTTTATGAATATATTAAAAGGGACTGTTGCAAAATAACAGTTCAAAAAAGCTAAAAAAGAGGACGATTGCGGCGGCCAAAGTCCTCTTTTTTCAGTATAACCGAATTTGAGTAAATTGTATCATGCCGTGTTATAAAATCAATATTTTATCCGTCGTGTTTTATAAATCCGCTCAGCTTTTCAACAGTCCTGAGAGGCGCGTCCTGCGCGCCGCCCCATTCCATATCCTTGTTGCGGTAATCAAATTTCAGCGTAAATTTATGTATATCCTCCTGCATTCGCGCCAGTTCGGTAAGCTGCTTTTTATACAGCGCGGCTATAAACTTTGCCGCCTGAGCGTCCTTTAATGATTTTTCCGCCATATCCAAAAGCATACGCGAGTGTTTCAGACATACGCCCTTTGACCTGTCGAATTTTTTCCTGAAATTCCCGTCGGTTGCCCACATATACAGTAAGACGTCAATATACCTCTCCATAGTATGATTGATTTTCTGACATACCATACAGCCCTCCTCGGTTTTTTTCAGTTCTGACGACAGCTTTTGCGCAAACCTTGCCGCGCCCGACTTCTTAAACATACAGCCGCCGCTCTTTTTAAGAGCCATCGCGGCCTTTTCGTGCTTTTTCAGCTTTTTTCTGATTTCACCAAGATGCGTGTCCAGCACAAGGGCAAGACTGAGCTTGTTCGGACGCGAAAACATCTCGCTGTAATGCCTGTTACAGTAGCCTTTCTCATTTGATTCGGTGCGGTAATCCGGTTCCATCATAGCAGCGCCCAGGGCATAGTCTATCGCCTCCGATTCAAGCCGCTTTTCGAGATAACAGAGCGGACACTCGCAGTCGGCGTCGTACGCCTCGTTTACGGGTATTGTGTAGATTTTTTCCTTCATTATTGTTCTCCTCAATATATAAATATATATTAAAAATCGCAAGAGCTTCAACCGTATCAACGGACATATAATCATTTTGATTTTATTCTCCGATTGCGGGAGACATTGCTTGATACTTTGATTGGATATACCCAATCTTGACAAGCCTCCCGGAAATAGGGCGTTGATATTCGCTGTGCCGCTTGCGCAAGCTAAAAACAAAAAGAGGGCTTATAAAAATCTTGAAATCCTATAAGAACCCTCATAATGGTAGCGGTAAGTGGATTTGAACCACTGACACCACGGGTATGAACCGTGTGCTCTTGCCGGCTGAGCTATACCGCCATAACAACAAATAATATTATAACCGAATTTGAATTATTTGTCAAGGTTTTTTTTATTTGGGAGTGGAGTGTGCAAATTGCAATATAAAATGTCCACAAATTATTAAGCAACTTCT
>CAZWMB010000115.1:0-2694 GCA_964634635.1 uncultured Lachnospiraceae bacterium | reverse complement strand
ATTCCCACTCAATTGTTGCAGGAGGTTTTGAAGTTATATCGTATACAAGGCGATTTACGTGTTTAACCTCGTTTACGATGCGGTTTGAAGCTTTTTCAAGCACATCATACGGAATTCTTGCCCAGTCGGCGGTCATAAAGTCGGTTGTTGTAACAGCGCGGAGCGCGAGCGTATAATCGTACGTTCTGCCGTCGCCCATTACACCGACGCTGCGCATATCGGTAATAACCGCAAAATATTGATTTATTTCTCGCTCCAGTCCGGCGTTTGCCACCTCCTCACGGAAAATCGCGTCCGCGTCACGCAGTGTCGACAATTTTTCCTCGGTAATCTCACCGATTACTCTTACAGCCAGTCCCGGACCCGGAAACGGCTGGCGCCACGCAAATTTTTCCGGTAAGCCAAGCTCGATACCGAGATGTCTTACCTCATCCTTGAACAAATCGCGCAGCGGCTCTACAATTTCTTTAAAATCAACATACTCCGGCAGACCGCCGACATTATGGTGGCTTTTAATAACCGCCGCGTCACCCGCTCCCGACTCAATAACATCAGGGTAGATTGTACCCTGAACAAGGTAATCAACTCTGCCTATTTTTTTAGCCTCCGCCTCAAAAACGCGGATAAACTCCTCGCCAATAATTTTGCGCTTTTTCTCAGGCTCGGTTACGCCTTTGAGCTTACTCAGAAATTTGTCCTGCGCGTTAGCGCGGACAAAATTGATGTCAAACTGCTTACGAAAAAGCGTTTCAACCTCGTCGCCCTCGTTTTTGCGCAGAAGTCCGTTATCAACAAATACGCACGTAAGCTGTTTTCCGACAGCCTTATGCAGCATGACAGCAGCTACCGATGAGTCCACGCCGCCCGAAAGCGCGCAAAGGACTTTACCGTCGCCTATTTTTTCACGCAGCGCCTGAATAGACCTTTGCGCAAAATCCGACATCAGCCAGTCGCCCTTACATCCACAGACATTAAACAGGAAGTTTTTAAGCATCTGCCGTCCCTGCACAGAATGATTTACCTCCGGGTGAAACTGTACCGCATATAATTTCTTTTCTTCATTTTCATACGCGGCGCACGGACAATCGTTTGAATATGCTGTAATTTTAAAGCCCTCCGGAACACGATCAATATAATCCGTATGGCTCATCCATACTATCGTGTTTTTATCAACATTTTCAAAAAGTTTACTTCCGGTAGTAGTTATTTCCGTTTTTCCGTATTCTCTTACAGGAGCGGTTGCGACATGACCGCCAAGACTGTACGCCATAAGCTGACTGCCATAGCATATACCAAGAATAGGGATACCCAATTCAAAAATCGCCTTATCATAATGAGGCGATTTTTCATCGTAAACACTGTTCGGACCGCCCGTAAAAATTATTCCGACAGGATTTTTCGCTTTGATTTTTTCAATATCATTTTTATAGGACATGACCTCACAGTACACGCTGCACTCGCGCACACGTCTTGCGATAAGCTGATTATACTGCCCGCCGAAGTCAAGAACAATTACCGTTTCATTCTGCATTTATTTTTCCTCCGCCGCATATTTTTTCTTTATACTGATTATAACATTATCCGACAGCTTTTGCAATAATATATTTATCGTATCAAGCTTATCTGCTCCGCACGGAATTTATTCCCGCGCGTTTACAGAAATTTAAAGCGTTCTCCCGGTACCTATTCTGATTTCTCAAATACCTTCGATATTCGTTTTTAGATAAAAAGGAACCGCCCCTTTATAAAACGGGGCAGTCCCTTAATTTTACCGTATTAGTGAACAATAGCAAGCTCTGTATCCTTATCAAAGATATGAAGCTTATTTGTCTCAAACGCAATTTTAATGTCGTCGCCAATCTGAGCTGTGCTGCGCTGATTTACTCTTGCCGTAAACTGAATTCCCTGAACCAGCAGATACAGATATGTTTCCGCGCCCATCATTTCAGTAACCTCAACATGCGCGTTTACAACCGCGTCCGGCTTTGACGCTATGAAACCTTCATCATCATGAATATCCTCAGGTCTGATACCAAGAACAACCTCTTTACCAAAATAATTCTGTAATTCCGCAGTTACCTTGCCCTCCGGGATTTTAATCTTGTCGTTACCAAAGGTCGCGTAAACGCCGTCAGCCTCCTTGGAAATCACAGCGTTGATGAAGTTCATCTGCGGCGAGCCTATGAAACCCGCAACAAATATATTGTCGGGCTTTGTGTAAAGGTTGGACGGAGAGTCAACCTGCTGAATGATACCGTCCTTCATAACAACAATTCTTGTACCCATTGTCATAGCCTCTGTCTGGTCATGAGTTACATAGATAAAGGTTGTGCCGAGTCTCTGATAGAGTTTAGAAATCTCTGTACGCATCTGAGCACGAAGCTTAGCGTCAAGGTTTGAAAGAGGCTCGTCAAGAAGGAATACCTTAGGATTACGAACGATTGCACGACCAAGAGCAACACGCTGTCTCTGACCGCCTGAAAGAGCCTTTGGCTTTCTGTCAAGATACTGCTCAATACCAAGAATACGAGCTGCCTCTTCTACTCTGCGCTTAATCTCCTCCTTTGGAGTTTTGCGGAGCTTAAGACCAAATGCCATATTATCATATACAGACATATGAGGATACAGAGCATAGTTCTGGAATACCATTGCAATATCTCTGTCCTTAGGAGCAACATCGTTAGCAAGCATATC
>CAZWMB010000114.1:1477-2763 GCA_964634635.1 uncultured Lachnospiraceae bacterium | reverse complement strand
CGCCGTTTCCGGAGGCTGAGGGATTACAGACAAAGGTCAGCGACAGCGACGTGCAAATGCTAAAATCCATTCTTGCCGTATACCCTAAGGCGCAGCAGGACGCATATGTTTCGTCGGCATACGCAAAGTACGGCGTAAAAGCCATGACGGAGATTACAAAAACGCAGTACGCGGAATTTCGGGAGGAAATACTAAAAAATGCCAACGGCGTTATGAAAAAGCGGCTTGAAAAAATGGTTTCCGACTTTGCGAAAAAGGCGGATACGGATATCGATAAGGCGCGGCTCCTGATTGAAACAGGCATAGAAAAAGCCATAGACGATATTAACATAGCAGAGTTTCCGGCGTATAAAAAGCAAATACAGACTATGTATAGGGATTTGGGTGTCGGTAATGAAGCAACAGGTATTTAATAAAACAGACGGTATCAAGGCGGTAGCGTGGCTGTCGTCACTGATAGCGTCGCTGGACGACAAGAAAAAATACGTCGTCGAGGTCAAGGAACACCGCGAAAAGCGGTCTTTGGACGCGAACGCGTATTGCTGGGTTCTGATAGACAAGCTGGCGGAAAACACGGGTCTTGACAAAATAACGATATATCGGTCGGCGATAAAGGACATAGGCGGCAACAGCGAGACGGTATGCGTCTTAACCGAAGCGGCGGACAAGCTATGCAGAGCGTGGGAGCATAAGGGCTTAGGCTGGCAGACGGAGCGGCTCACGTCGAAGCTCAAGGGCTGTACAAACGTCATATTGTACTACGGTTCGTCGGAGTACGACACAAGGCAGATGTCGCGGCTTATCGACAACATAGTACAGGACTGCAAGGCGCAGGGCGTTGAAACAATGCCGCCGTATGAGCTGGAGCTGTTGAAGCAGGAATGGAACGGGAATTGATGATTAGACCTTCCACCACCGCCGTTGGCGGCGGTCCCCCTTCCTCCAAATCGCCAAAGGCGCTTTGCAGGACGGCTTAGACGCGGAAGGACGGCTGAATAAAACGGGGTGATGAAATGGAACGATGTTTCTTATGCGGCAGGAACGGAAACGGCGACCCTTTGGAGCGGCGCCATATTTACGGCGGCGCAAACAGAAAAAACAGCGAAAAATACGGCTTGGTTGTGTACCTATGCGGCGACAGATGTCACCGGAACGGCGAGTACAGCGCACACAGGAACGCGGACGTCGCCGCGTATTTACACAGGTACGGACAGGAAAAAGCGATGAAAGAGCAAGGCTGGACTGAGGAACAGTTCAGGGAAATTTTCGGAAGGAGTTATATTTAA
>CAZWMB010000114.1:0-1377 GCA_964634635.1 uncultured Lachnospiraceae bacterium | reverse complement strand
GTAGCGGTAAACAGGCGATTTAAGAACGACAGGGGCGAATACGACGCGGATTTTATAAACTGCGTGGCGTGGCGGCAGACGGGCGAGTTTATCGCGCGGTATTTTCGCAAGGGCGCTATGATTGCGGTTATCGGCAGCATACAGACGCGCAGCTGGACGGGTCAGGACGGTAAGAAGCAGTACGCTACGGAGGTTAATGTTGACGAGGCGTATTTCACGGGCGAGAAGCGGGACAATCAGTCACCGTATAATCGGGCGCGTCAGCCGGACAACGGATATAACGCCGAGTCCGCCGGAGACGAATTCGCGGATTTGGACATTGACGACGGCGATTGGCCGTTTTAACGGAGGCGGGAGCATTGAACTATATCAAACAAGTTAATGGGTTTTGGAATTGGCGTATGCTTAACGGCGTTTCACATGGTGAGGTAGACTTGTACTTTGCTATTCTGCATTGCGCAAATACCACTAAATGGAAACCGAGCTTTAACATACCGAATTCAACCCTGTTGAAATTAGCTCATTTCTCCGACAACTCCGCGTTGATTAGAGCGAGGAACAAGCTTATACAAAACGGCTTAATCAAATATCAAAAAGGCAAGGACGGGCGAGCTGGGATTTACAGAGTAAAGTGTCTTTATGATACCGAATTGGACACTACTTTGGACACCGAAACGGACACCGAAACGGACACCGAAATGGACACCGAATTGGACACCGAATTGGACACCATACATAAACAAAAGAAAAACAAAACGAAACGAGATAATATACCCCCTATATCCCCCTATCAAAACATCGTCGAAATGTTTAACAGGATTTGCGTTTCGTTTCCCAGAGCTGAAAACATATCCGACAGCCGCAAGAAAGCAATTAAAGCCCGGCTCAACAAATACACGGCGGACGATTTTAAAAAGCTTTTTACAAAGGCGGAGGCAAGCAGCTTTCTGAAGGGCGGCAATAACCGCGACTGGTCGGCGACGTTCGACTGGCTCATTAAGGACGCGAATATGGCGAAAACGCTTGACGGCAATTACGACGACAAGGAAAATCAGGACGGCTCCGGTATATACGGCGATAACGGCGTGGATTACGCGGAGCTGGAAGAAATAATGCGGGAGAAGATGTGAGATGAACAGCAGAGAAAAGGGAAAGCGGGGCGAACGTGAGCTTGCGTCGGTATTGCGCGGCTACGGCTACGACGCGCGGCGCGGTCAGCAATACTGCGGCTTGATGGGCGACGCTGATGTGGTCGGCTTGCCGGGAATACATATCGAGTGCAAGAGAGTTGAGAAGCTCAATCTTGACGACGCTATGGCGCAGGCAAAGGCTGACGCGCACAGCGATATTCCCGCCGTATTCCACCGCAAAAACAAC
>CAZWMB010000113.1:0-2780 GCA_964634635.1 uncultured Lachnospiraceae bacterium | reverse complement strand
ATCTACAACGCAATGCCTGTCGAGGGCGTGGAAAAGCTTGTAGAATTTATGAAAAAATTTGAGAAAGAAAATAAGTAATTTAATACGATTAGGAGAAGGTACAATGTTTAATATTTTAACCCTGAATAAAATCGCGAAATGCGGTCTTGATAAATTAGGCGCAAATTACAGTATCACAGACGATGTAAACGCCGATGCGGACGGTATCATTTTAAGGAGCTGCAAGATGCATGACATGGAGTTGCCGAAATCGCTGAAAGCGGTAGCGAGAGCGGGCGCGGGCGTCAACAATATTCCGATTGATAAATGCACGGACAAGGGAATAGTTGTATTCAACACTCCGGGCGCCAACGCTAACGCTGTTAAGGAGCTTGTTATCGCGGGTATGCTTTTGGCGTCAAGGGATATTATCGGCGGCGTCGCGTGGGCGAATACGCTCACCGGCGACGATGTGGACAAGCAGGTTGAAAAGGGCAAGTCAAATTTTGCGGGAAAAGAGATAAAGGGTAAGACGCTCGGTATTATAGGTCTTGGCGCGATAGGTATTCTTGTGGCAAACGCCGCGTATGCGCTTGGCATGGATGTTATCGGCTACGACCCCTACCTGTCGGTTGACTCGGCTCTTAAGCTTTCAAGACATATCCACAAAGCCAACACTCCCGAGGAAGTGTATGCGAACGCTGATTTTATAACAATTCATGTTCCGCTGACGGACGATACAAAAAATACGATTAACAGTGAAACTCTCTCTATGATGAAGGACGGAGTTGTAATACTTAACTTCGCGCGCGGCGGTCTTGTGAATAATGACGACATCAAAGCCGCGATTGCCGGGGGCAAGGTCGCGAAATATGTTGTGGACTTTACCGACAGCGAAACTGTAAATCAGCCGGGAATTGTCAATATCCCGCATTTGGGCGCCTCTACCGAGGAGTCGGAGGACAATTGCGCGATTATGGCGTCGAAGGAAATATCTGATTATCTTGAAAACGGAAATATTTTAAATTCCGTGAATTTCCCCAACTGCTCGCTTCCCGATAGCGGAAAGGGCAGGATTACAGTTATTCACAAGAACGCTCCAAGTGTGATTGCCCGCTTTACGGACGCGCTTTCAAGCGTTAACATTTCCGATATGATAAATAAGTCCAAGGGCGATATAGCGTACACGATTATAAATACCGACCATTCGGTTCCCGCCGACGCGGTGGAAAAGCTTAACAGCATGGACGCGGTAATTAAGGTACGCGTTATAAAATAAAAATCTAGCGGAACGGCTGTCATATAACGCGGCAGCCGTTTTATTGTATAAGAATATTCCGCGGAGGGAGCATAAGTAATGGGAAAAATAATTAACTGGCTGTTGTCGTTTATACTGTCGATGGGAATGACTGCGGGGACGCAAGTCGATACGGCCGATGAAATGCCGGCGGACATACCGTTTGCCGCGCACTATATCGACGTCGGACAGGCTGACTCCGCTCTGATTGTATGCGACACGGAGGCTATGATGATTGACGGAGGAAACGTGAGCGACAGCAGTCTTATAGCGTCATATCTTGACAAGCAGGGTATATCGGAGCTTAAATACGTGGTATGCACCCACGCGCATGAGGATCATGTGGGCGGACTGTCGGGAGCGCTGTCTGCGGCGAGGGCGGAGCATGTGTACGCGCCGCGGACTGAGGCGAACACGAAGGCTTACAGTAATTTCAAGAAAAAGGTACAGGAGCAGGGACTTGAAATAACGCATCCCGAAGCAGGGGATATAATAACTCTCGGCGGCAGTATTATTGAGTTTATTGCTCCGATACACGAAAGCGGCGCGGATGGGTTGAATAACACCTCTATCGTACTGAAAATAACCTATGGCGGCACATCATTTTTGTTTACGGGCGACGCCGAGTATGAGGAGGAAAAGGATATACTGGAAAGCGGCGCCGATATATCGGCAGATGTGCTGAAGGTCGGGCATCACGGTTCCGAGAATTCTTCGAGCTATTCCTTTTTGCGCGCCGTTATGCCGGAGTATGCGGTTATAAGCGTCGGCGACGGGAATTCATACGGACACCCGACGGAGGCGGCGTTAAGCAGACTTTCCGACGCCGGAGCCGGCATACTGCGTACCGATGAGAGCGGTACGGTCATAATCGGCAGCGACGGTCAGCGTCTTACCGTTGTGACCGAAAAATAGTATAAAAATTAGCGTAAATTAGTATTAGAATCATAAAAAAATACTTGATTTTTCCACGATTATGTGGTAAAATATCTCGGTATGAAAAATACGCACGCGCGCGTATTACGCGGGAGTTGCCCTTTTGTCGGGGTACCCGGGTAAGCCGAGGCGCGCGGAGGAATAATCAAAAACAAGGAGGAAACAAAAATGGCAAATGTAATTTCAATGAAACAGCTCCTGGAGGCGGGAGTTCACTTCGGACACCAGACAAGAAGATGGAATCCTAAAATGGCGGAGTACATCTTCACCGAGAGAAACGGTATCTACATCATTGATCTTCAAAAAACAGTAAGGAAAATCGAGGAGGCTTACTATTTTGTGAGAGATATTGCTGCAGAGGGCGGCGATATACTGTTTGTGGGCACAAAGAAACAAGCTCAGGACTCTATCAAGGAAGAAGCCGAAAGAGTAGGCATGTATTATGTAAACGCGAGATGGCTCGGCGGTATGCTTACAAACTTCAAGACAATTCAAAAAAGAATTGACAGACTTGCTCAGATAAATAAGATGGAGGAGGACGGCACGTTTGACGTACTTCCGAAGAAAG
>CAZWMB010000112.1:0-2878 GCA_964634635.1 uncultured Lachnospiraceae bacterium | reverse complement strand
GGCGTACGCCGCGTCGCGTTATACGGAAGTTCGCCTTGAACCGATTTGTCAGGAGCTGTTCGGAGATATAAACAAAAACACAGTAGAATTTGTGGACAATTATGACGGCGAATTGAAGGAGCCGACGCTTTTGCCGGCGGCGTTTCCGAATATTATCGTAAATCCCAATCAGGGCATTGCCGTAGGTATGGCGAGCAATATATGCCCGTTTAACCTTCGCGAGGTCTGCGAGGCGACAATCGCATATATGAAGGATGAAAACACGGATCTGCTTGAAATCATGCCCGCGCCCGACTTTCCTTTGGGAGCGCGGCTGATTTACAACAAAGAGGAGATGCGTCAGATTTACGAAACCGGACGCGGAGCGTTTAAGCTGCGCGCGAAGTATACTTACGATAAATCCGGCAACTGCGTTGAAATCCTTGAAATACCGTACACTACCACTTGTGAGGCTATAATCGGCAAGATAATGGAGCTTATCAAGGCGAACAAGCTGAAGGAAATTTCCGACGCGCGGGATGAGATTGATATAAACGGCTTTAAAATCACGCTTGACCTGAAACGCGGCGCCGACCCCGACGCGGTTATGACAAAGCTTTACAAGCTTACTCCGCTTGAAGACAGCTTTAGTTGTAATTTCAACATACTTATAAATTCGCGTCCTATGGCGCTTGGAATTAAGGATATTCTGAAATATTGGATTGATTTTCGTATGGGCTGTATAAAGAACAGCATCAAATACGATATAGACAAAAAGAGTGAAAAGCTGCACCTGCTGACGGGTCTTAAAAAGATTTTGCTGGACATTGACAAGGCAATTTCCATTATCCGCCATACTGAGCTGGAGGCGGACGTTGTACCGAACCTTATGGACGGCTTTGGCATAGACAAGGTTCAGGCGGAGTATATAGCGGAAATAAAGCTGCGCAATCTGAACAAGGAATATATTATAAACAGAACCTCCGAAATCGAAAAGCTTATGGAGGAGCTGGAGGAGCTTAACAAAATATTGGGAAGCGACAAAGCGGTCAAAAAGGTGATTGCGGATCAGCTCAGACAGATTGCCAAGAAGTACGGCAAGGGGCGGCGCACTGAGCTTATAAGCGGCGACGACATACAGGAATACAACGAAAGTGAAACAATAGAGGACTACCCTGCAACGGTGTTCCTCACGCGTGAGAACTACCTCAAAAAGGTTACGGCGGTTTCACTGCGCTCAACAACCGCCGAGCATAAGCTGAAAGAGGATGATGAGATAATTCAGACGATTGAGGCACGCAATAAATCGGAGCTGCTGTTCTTCACAAATAAGTCGACAGTATATAAAATGAAGACCTACGACCTGCCCGACGGAAAGGTGAGCGCCATAGGCGAGTACATGCCGGGAATACTCGGACTTGAACAGGACGAGAAAATACTGTATACTGTTGTTACAACCGATTATTCCGGGTTAATGCTCTTTAGCTTCGAGAACGGTAAAATGGCTAAGGTGGAGCTTAGTAACTACTCGACAAAAACAAACCGCAAAAAGCTTGTAAGCGCTTACAGCGACAAATCGCCGGTATGTGATATAAGGCTTATACAGGACGACGTTGATATTGTTCTGCTGTCTGACAATAACAGGGCGCTGTGCCTGAATACGGAAAAAATACCGCTTAAGGCTACAAAAAGCACGCAGGGCGTGCAGGCGCTCACGATAAGAAAGAAAGGAGCAAGGCTTATAAAAGTGATGTCTGTTGAGGAATGTAATATAGAAAACCCGTATAAATACAGAACAAAAAATATTCCCGCGGCAGGCTCGATACTTAAATCGGAGGACATCCAGATAAGCCTGATTTAATAGAAAGGCTGTGAGATTATGCTTATCAATGAAGAGAGAAAAAGACTTGAAAACCTCTTTTGCAATGTGGCGAAGGATTTGTATACGCCGTTCCCGAAGGAAACCTTCAAGAAATACGACGTGAAAAGAGGTCTGAGGAACGAGGACGGAACCGGCGTAGTGGCGGGACTCACGTCAATCGGTTCCGTTGTCGGCTATTATATAGAGGACGGCGAGAAAATCCCGATTGAGGGACGTCTTAAATACCGCGGCTACGACATTACAGACCTTGTAAGAAACTGTGAAAGGGAGAACCGTTTCGGGTTTGAGGAGGCGACGTACCTGCTGCTTTTCGGGGAGCTGCCAAGCGGTGAAAAGCTCGCCGCGTTTACGCGTCTTATCGGCAGTATGAGAAAATTGCCCGAGGGCTTTGCGGAGGATATGATTTTAAAGGCGCCGAGTACGAACATTATGAATAAAATGGCGAGAAGCGTACTTGCGGCTTACTCTTACGACTCAAATCCCGATGAAATAAGCGCGGGCAATATTCTGCGTCAGTCGATTGAGCTTATCGCCAGACTTCCGGTTATGGCGGCGTACGGTTATCAGGCTAAAAGTCATTATCATGACGGAAACAGTCTTTATCTGCACTCGCCGCAGTCGGCGCTGTCAACGGCGGAAAACTTCCTGTATATGATAAGACCCGATAACAGGTATACCCGCGAGGAGGCGGAAATGCTTGACGTCATGCTTATGATTCACGCGGAACACGGCGGCGGAAACAACTCCGCGTTTTCCACGCGCGTTGTTTCATCGTCGGGAACCGATACATACTCGGCAATTGCGGCGGCCATAGGCTCGCTGAAGGGTCCGCGTCACGGCGGCGCGAACGCCAAGGTTATGGGTATGATGGACGAGATAAAGGAAAACGTCGGCGACTGGACGGACGAGGACGAAATCGCGGCGTATCTCGTAAAAATACTCAGGAGGGAGGCGTTTGACGGAGCGGGTCTTATATACGGAATGGGACACGCGATTTATACATACAGCGACCCCAGA
>CAZWMB010000111.1:0-2983 GCA_964634635.1 uncultured Lachnospiraceae bacterium | reverse complement strand
CCGTCCGACATATTGCGGCATTTTCATAAGAGCGTCATCGGAAACGAGAGCGCTCTTTGTCTTTGTCACCTTCCTAATATCCCATATCGTCAATCAGCCACCTGCCGCCTTTACCGTCACGAATTAAAATCATATTGTAATCAGTATAATCTTTTTGCCACGCTCCCGTTTCCGACTCTGTTGTTCCCTCCGGAAAACCCACATTATAATCCATTCTGAAAACGATTACATCATCAATATTCGTGTTTGTGACTGTTCCTACGCCGCCTGAAACATATCCGTCTCCGGCGACGTGCGTTCAATGCCGCACAATGCGCCTGCGCCGTATTTGTCATAAGTCGCGGACTGGACAATTCGCGCGGAATTTTCATTCTCTATAATACTATATTTTCCCATCCAGCCCAACGGCAGAGCGGTTTTGAAATTCAAATATTCATTTCTGTATAAGGCTCCCGCAAGAGAAGTATTATTTTTTTACGGATACAACGAAATTTTCAAATACGCCCTGCCCGAACATTTTCAGCTTATCAAATAAATCAACCGGAACATAGGTAGTATCATCCTTCAAAATCGGCGCGGCGAGTAATTCCGTATTCTCGGTTGTACCGCCGGAATGTCCCGCGATATAGGCATATTCGCTGCCGATCAGCACGCGGTTATAGAACTGTCTGTCGCCGGCGTTCATATTTTTTATAACCGACATATCGCACGCCACCTCGCACGATTGATTTACATTCGCGTTCAGCAGATACGCAAACGGATTAAACCAATATAATACCGTTTTAAATATTTCCCACATAGCTTATTTATCCTTATTCAACAGCCGTCTCAGCTCTTCAAGCTCGGTATCGTCTATTTCATCTTTTTCGTAGAGTGACGCGACAAGATCCTTGATTGAGCCGTTGTAAAGTCTTTTGAGTAATGTTTTTGTTTCCTTACTGCTGTAATCCTCTTGCTTTACAACCGCGTAATAGAAATTAAGCTTACCGCTTTTTTCATATCCGGCAAAGCCCTTTTCCGCAAGTCTTAAAAGCAATGTCGCCGCGGCGTTGCGCGTCCATTTATCCTCAGGCAGCTGCTTCATAATTTCAGCCATTCCGAGCGGCTTGTCGGCGCTCCATAAAATACGCATAAGCTCGTATTCCGATTCTGTTATTGTTTTCTTTTGCATTTTATCACTCCCCAAACAATTTCACTACAACATGTTGTCAAATACATTATATATTACAACTTTTTGTATGTCAACAGACGCGCTGAAATTCCCGCAAAAAAACTCTCAAAAACGGGCGGCGCGTATAGTATATTGCCGCCCGCGAAAACCGGCTTTTATATCTTCTGCGCAAAAATCACTCCGCGAAGGCGGAGTGATTTTTCGGTTACATATTAAATTTACGCTTTAATTATTTTATAAATTCATATATTCTTACAAATACCGCCGCGGCTTCGGCTCTGGTGGCGGAGCTTTGCGGAGTAAAGGTATTATCGGTGTTGCCTACCATAACGCCGTTACCAGCCGCCCACACGACTGCGTCACGCGCGTAGTCTGAAATATCCGCGCTATCGGAATAATCGGGCGCGCCGCCGCTTGCGTTGCCGGTGATTAACGCGCTGTTTCGAGACTTCGCGTAGCGATAAATTATCGCCGCCATCTGCTCGCGCGTTATAATATCGTCCGGCGCGTATTGCGTTTCCGAATAGCCCATAATTACGCCGTCCGCGCTGCCCCACGCGACCGCGTCCGCGTAATACGCGTCCGCCGCTACGTCCTCAAATGTATAGTCAAGCTCCGTTTCCGGCTCGCCCTCCATGCGGTAAAGAACCGTCACGAACATTCCGCGCGTTATATCCGCAAGCGGCGCGAATTCCGTGTTCGTCACGCCATCCATTAAGCCGTACGCGTACGCGCTCAAAACCGGCTCGTAATACCAATAATCGCTCGTTACGTCCGTAAACGGATTTTCGGTTGTGTCTGACGGAGCGGTGGGTTCGTCCGTTGCCGACGGAGCGTCCGTTGCCGACGGAGCGTCCGTTGCCGTCGGTTCCGCTGTCGGCGCGGGCGTCGGCGTTGCTCCGGTTGACGACGAGCCTCCGCCGCCGGATTTCTTCGCGGTTGTGTAGCCCGTCACATTACCGTCTTCGTCCTTAACCGCCGTCAGCTTTGTCGACGTTCCGGCGGATATGTTATTTGACGGCGAATTTCCGTCCGTATGAGTAACAACCACATTTGTCACCGCGCCTGCGTTAAGCGGAATAATATTATTCGAAATTCCCGTTTTCTTTCCGTTTACGGCGCTGTCCTTAACGTCGACAGCCTGGGTCGCCTCGCTGAAAGCGATCGTCACCTTGCCTGAGGTCATTTCAAGCTGGTTTTTGTCATCACTGCCGAACAGAACGTTATATGAAGCCGCGTTGTCGGAGCCTGTATACTTAACGCCGTCGACGGTGACGCTCGTCTTGCCCTCAAAGGCAAGTCCGCTCGTTCCCGCTGAGGAGCCTATAAGCGTGATTTTGGAAGTGTCCGCCTTTGTCGCCGGAGTAACCGCGCTGCCACAGCTCATAGCGAACTGGGTATTCGCGCCGGCAGCCGTGTAATCGACTCCCGTGTCGTCGCCTTCCGCAAGACGCACGTTCACTGTATCGCCTTTGTTTTCCAAAGCGACTATCGGGTTGCCGTTCGCGTTTCCTTTTAATACAACGCTGTTTTCGTCCGCAGTGTAAATATAATCTCCGACTGTTACAGAAGCTCCCGCAGACAAAGTAAATTCATAACCGGCGTCTTTAAACGAATCCTCGTCAAGCTCCAGAGCGCCCTTCGTTACGGAAACCGCTCCCGTTTCCGGGTCGACTTCTATAACCGCGCCGTCTTCTCCCGCCGTATACTCGACTCCGCCTACCGTTATAGCCTCGCCCGGCTTAAGTTCAACGCTCAGCTTGCCCGAATCCGATATTTTTACTACCTTTTCCGTATCGCCGGCGGCAATCG
>CAZWMB010000110.1:0-2986 GCA_964634635.1 uncultured Lachnospiraceae bacterium | reverse complement strand
TATTAATTATGGGAAAAGATTCTCAGTGAACAATAACACTTACCCAAAGTGTTGGGGGATAACTTGGTGTTGGGGTAATAACAGAAAGGATTAGAGGTAATAGAAGCATGAAATATATGGGAAGATTTAAAGTGGTTTTAATTATCGCAGTAGTATTAAGTGTGATGACACTCATCGTTGCCGCAAGTGACGTGAGCGTACAAAGGGTTAATTATTCATTGCTGAGCAATGGTAAGAATGTTACGGACATATGTCAAAATCCATTGATAAGTGCTGATGATAGAGTGTATGTTGCTATCAGGGATATCGGTCTTATTTTTAATAAAAATGTGGATTGGAACGAAACAAATGAAAGTATATCAATGAACGATATGGAAAAAGATAATTATTGCGGCATTAGTCAATATGATACTGCGGAAACGATAGCTAAAGCGATCGTGAAAGAAAAATATGGAGATAGTATAAAAGAAAATACTAAATATGATACTTGTCTGGTTGATGCAGATCATATTGGGGCGGAACCCAAATACGTCGTATCAGTTTGCTTTGATGCATCTGATTCATATGATTCAGATGATATTTTCAACAATGCTAGCTGCAGAGTGTATATTAACGCAAAAACAGGGGCTGTAAACATTGAGAAAATAAAATGAATCTTGACGCTAAATAACGGAAAATAAAGAATGAGGTGTTGGTAAAGTACAGCTATGACAAAGCGGGCAATATCCGAAGCATTTGGATATAATGTCATATGGAGTAATCACTTAATCGCGTAGACATAATTACTGTAGGCTAACGGAAGATTTGGCAACATGCAAGGCCATGCGGTATCGGTCACGGAGTATATGAGAAATAAGAAAATATCATATGATGAGAAGATTAATACAACGATAATCACAATAGAGTAAAAGGTAGCATGTCGAATTACGCTGTAATTCGAGCGCTCCAAAATGCAAAGCATTTTGTATCGTCGTTCCACAATTGCTCCGCAATTATGAAACAGGGACGACAACGGAAACATAGTATATGAATACGGCACAAAAGGCGCAGCAGTCAAAGGCCGAGGGGTTTTGCTCCTCGGTTTTTGTGCGCCGAATTTATACTTTTTAATTTTTCATATACCTTTAATTAAAAAGTGTGGCGCATACAATATGAGGGCAATAGGATTTTAAGAAATTAAGAGGATCTGACTTTAATTCGAGACATGCCACACAGCTTGTAAACGGCTTTTCGAGGATGACTGCATTGAAAAGGAAAACTCGCTTGTCGCGGACTTTGATATGATTAAGCCTGCAATCGACGCCGCGATGCGCGGAAAGCAAATTGAACCTTTGATTTTGTAATTTTTTTGTAAGCTTGATATAAAAAGCTCCCGATTGGATTTATATCCGCCCGGGAGCTTTTGAATTATGAGCAATCTTTAATATTACCATCGGTAGTAATTATCTTAACCTGCCACGGAATAAACTTGCCGCTGTTTTGCAGAGCTGTTTTAACTGCGTTTTCAATACCTCCGCAGCAAGGAACTTCCATTCGCACGACGGTTACACTTTTTATGTCATTTACTCGTATGATTTCTGTCAGCTTTTTGGCATAATCCACGCTGTCAAGCTTCGGACAGCCGATAAGCGTTATATGGTTTTTAATAAATTCTTCGTGGAAATTTCCGTAAGCATATGCGGTGCAATCGGCGGCGATAAGCAGATGCGCACCGTTAAAATACGGAGCGTTTAAAGGCGCGAGTTTAATTTGTACAGGCCACTGCGACAATCTGCTGACCGCTTCGGGAGCACTTACAGCGGGAGAATTTTCGTGATGTATAGTCTTAACATTCGTGCCGGCACAGCCGCAGGGCAGCGTCTTTTTTTGTTGATTGGCTTTTACAGCTGCTTCGTCGTATGCGGCAGCTTCACGCTCCACAAATGTAATAGCTCCCGTCGGGCACGTAGGCAGACAGTCGCCCAAGCCGTCGCAGTAATCATCTCTCAGCAGTTTTGCTTTTCCGTCAACCATTCCGATTGCGCCCTCGTGGCAAGCTGCGGCACACGCTCCGCAGCCATTACATTTTTCTTCGTCTATCTGAATAATTCTTCTAATCATTATATTTGACCTCCTGAATTTTTTGTTGATTTTGTAGGATAATTATAATATAATAAATAAAATAAATCGGTTGTTTTTACAACAGAAATGAGGTTTGTATGAAAAAATATCTGAATATATTAAAGCTGTCAAAACTATTTGCCGGAATAAATGAAAAAGAGATTGAGGAAATGCTGTTGCGTCTTTCGGCGAAAAAGCGGAATTATTGCAAAGGTGAATATATATACCGTTCGGGCGAGCGCATAGCAACGGTTGCATTGCTGTTAGAAGGCTGCGTGCTGATTCAGCGCGAGGATTATTGGGGAAATTTAAGTATACTGAATAAAATTTCCGAGGGCGAAATATTCGGTGAAGCATATGCTGTGCCTTCAAGCGGCGCAATACTGAATAATGCCGTTGCGTCCGAGAACAGCACGGTATTATTTCTTGACCTTAATCGTATACTCACCGATACTTACGCTGTACAAACGCTAATTATGCAAAATCTCTTTTCCGCGCTTGCGGAAAAGAACAGAATACTTGCTCAGAAGCTGGGGCATATGTCACAGCGTACCACGCGCGAAAAGCTTTTGTCATATTTGTCGGAGCAATCACAAAAGGCGGGCAGCTCTGTATTTGATATCCCGTTTAATCGCCGTCAGCTTGCGGATTTTCTGTCTGTTGACCGCAGCGCTATGTCAAACGAGCTTTGCAAGATGAGAGATGACGGTTTGCTTTTGTTTGACAGAAACCATTTTGTTTTAAAATAAAACAAAAATATCGTTGCCGAACCCCGCTATCCGCAACTTTAATCACGAAAAGAGCCGAGAGTTCTTACCTCTCGGCTCTGCTTTTTATTCAAATACCGCAAGCATCATGGTGTGGTTAAAGTTTTTTGTACCGAATT
>CAZWMB010000109.1:0-3036 GCA_964634635.1 uncultured Lachnospiraceae bacterium | reverse complement strand
GCGCAGATTTTCTGCGCGGCATAGTAAATTATCAGGCATAGCCTGTTAATAAAATTTTTTAAGGAGGTTTTTACATAATGAGTAAAACAGCAATTATTTATTGGAGCGGCACAGGTAATACCGAGGCTATGGCGCAGGCGGTCTTGGACGGCGCAAAGGAAATAAATGGCGAAACAAAGCTTTTTAATGTTTCCGAGATAACGGCGGACGAGGCGGCGGGATATGACACGCTGATTTTAGGCTGCCCCGCGATGGGCGCGGAGGTTTTGGAGGAAGACGAGTTTGAGCCGTTTTTTACGGAGCTTGAGGGCAACCTGTCAGGCAAGAACGTCGCGCTTTTCGGCTCATACGGCTGGGGCGGCGGAGAATGGATGCGCTCTTGGGAGGAGCGCGTAAGAGCGGCGGGCGCAAAGCTGGCGTGTGAAAGCGTTATCGCTAACGACGCGCCCGACGACGAAGCCGTTATAAGCTGCAACGCGCTCGGAAAAACCGCCGCGGGCGTGTAAACCGTTTCATATTGCATAATTTAACAATCATAACGCGTCTAATGTATTACGATAGAAGATTATTAAAATAGAGTATGTTATTTGCAATCATACTCTATTTTTGCGCGGACGCTTAATATAACTATGCTTAGTTTTTATGCTCCCGGCTCTTTAAGTAAGCTTCGCAACCGGGAAATCAATTCTCTCGAACAAATCGCACGGATTGTCGTCGGTTGCGCCTACACATTCCTTCTGCGGTACGCAGAAATCATAGGACGGAATGAGCAGCTGTACGCGTCTTTCAAGCTTGATTATTGAGAACACGCCAAGTGACACGAAAACATTTTTTGTTCCGTTTCCGGAAACAATTTTGTCCTCGAAAATTCTGTTGACCGCCTCCGGAATTGACGCAAGGTCAAAGTCGTCGTCACAGCAGCAACACTTTCTGTCATGCACGTCGACAAGCTTTGAGCCGAGCGTTATCGGATCCACAACCTCAACTACCGCGTGAGGCATATTTGTTTTACGCCACATCTGCGGGTCAAGAGCGCTTTCCTCATACCTTGACTCAAAGATTTTCGCATTGCCCTCCGAGCCGAACAGTATAACCTTTTTGTCGAAAGTCGCAAGACCCTCAACCTCTGTCGGACGGCTCGCGCCCGTAAATACCGCCAGCGTCACACGGAAGAAATATTTTAAATCTACCGAGTAAAATCCGCGGTTGAACGGTACCGGCTCCACGTCCGAAAATACCCATATTATCTCCGCCTTCAGAGGTTTAACGCTGATAGCGTTATCCACAACGCTCTGACCGCCGGCAGTGAGGTAGACGCGTATATTTTCAAGACAGTCTTTATCATAACAAGCGGCAAGCTAGAGAAACAAAGCTTGCAGACAATTTTACAGCGCGTAACGCAGTTCAATTTCAAGAGCGAACTCGTTGCTTTTTTGCTCTTTTGTATGATTGTAATATATTTTTTTTATAACCTGTTTCAGCAGCTCGTTTTTTTCGGCAACCGACAGAGTATCGTAATGTATAAGGAGCTTTTCCAGTACGGGAACAGCCTCGCTTATCGACGGAGTCCGCTCCAGCTCTGACAGCCTGACTTCGTTTTCGTGAAGAGCCTTCTCCGCGCGCTGTGTCTTTTCAATGATTATTTTGCTGCGCTCAAGAAAGGTTTCCGTACCATATACGCCTTGCTCCAGCAAATCGTGCAGCTTGGATTTTTGCGTGTTGAGAATTTGAAGGCTCTTTTTAAAATCGCGTATCGCGAGTTTTACAAGCTCCGCGCTTTTGTCGTTCTCGGCTTTTATTTGACAGTCTAAGGTGGAGCTGTAATTTGACAGTATTTGTCTTAAAAAATCAAGCAGATATTTTTCGATATATTCCGCTTTTATGCTCCTCATACAACCCGTATTGGGACATAACAGTCTGTTGCCGCCCCGTTTGGAAAACTGCCTTTGCATTGCCGAGCCGCAATTTTTGCAGTAAATAAGACCCGCGAACGGGTTACGAAGCTCGCCGGTAAAAGACGGCGGGTGCGCGCGAGTAACGCGTATTCGCTGCGCCGCGTCAAACAATTCCCGCGATATGATAGCGGGGTGTATTCCGTCCGATACAATCCATTTATCTTCAGAGTTAAGTATATTGCGGTGTTTATCCGTCGGGAATTTCTTTTTGACGTGTTTCCGCCTGTTCCAGACGATTTTACCTATATATATCGGATTTTGCAGATAAAACTGAACTGTTGTGCGTGAAAAGCGGTCGTTCTTGCGAGGCTCATAGCCCATACTGTTCAGCCTGTCGGCGATAACCTGACTGCCAAAGCCCTGATTTACGTACATGTCAAATATCATACGGACTACGTTTGCCTCTGTTTCGCAGACCTCCAATGTTGGGCGCTTATCTATGTATGTGCGGCGGTAACCGTAAGGCGGTTCGCCTACGTGATAACCTAATTCCACAGTCTTTTCAACGCCCTTACGCAGACGGCGCTTTATGGATTTCAGCTCCTGACGCGCGATAAAGGTCTGCATTTCCACCGATTGTTCGTCAATTTCGTCGTTGAGGTTATAGGTTTTATTGGGTGTGATTATGTATACATTGTGTTCCTGCAACGTTTCGAGAATGATACCGCCGTCCTTTTGAGAGGAGCGGCCAAGGCGGTCGATTGCCATACAACAGACCGCGCTGTATTTATCCTGTTCTATGTCCCGCAACAGCCGCACCATTTCCGGACGTGTGAAAAGTCCGTCGCCGCTTACCACTTCTTTATATATTTCCGTGATATTTAAATCCATTTTAGCCGCAAGCTTCATAAGAGTATCCTTGTGACGCGCGAGCGTTTCGTCAATGCTTTCACTGTCCGGGTCCATGCGTGATTTACGTAAATACACGGCTACGCTATCCTTGTAATTAAAAAATTGCATAATAACACTCCTTTATAAAAAATCTATAACCACGTGCAAGACTCTATAAGTATATGATTTGCGCCTTTACCCGTTTGTGAAATCACAACCGGCGCCAACATTCCCGACCACTCTGTCACCC
>CAZWMB010000108.1:0-3217 GCA_964634635.1 uncultured Lachnospiraceae bacterium | reverse complement strand
GTAAGCTCCGCGAACGGTATCATGGATTCCAGCGAATACCAAAGAACGATTTTGTCGCCGTTGTAAACCGCGTCGTCAGCGGCAAACGCAACGTCCACACTCGCCGCGGCGCTTATGTTTTTCGCGTCGTATTTCGCGACGCTTCTCAGCGTACCGTCCGAGTTATATCCCATGTGGATAAGTACTCCGTCGAACGCGTCCGTTTCGGTTGTTGTAACAACAGCCTTTTTATTTGTGTTGTCCCACGCAATTGTCGCCGTGTGCGACGGTACCGGCGTAGCCGGACTTTCCGTTACTTCGGGAGTTTCGCCCTCCGTCGGAAGATATTTAGCGTCGATTGTATCTTCAATCGTATACGCAACCACGTTGTCAATAAGCGCGGTTGAATATTTCTGAGCCGCGTTGTCGTTTTCTACAACGATACTCGGCAGATAAGACGGAGTCGTAGCTGTGTTGCCGCTGTGAACCGTAGCGTTTTTCAAAGCGGGGCTTAAGGCGCCGCTGTCGTCTTTATATTCGCCGTCAACGAATACTCTGTAAGCGTCGCTCGAAACCGCAACAACTACCGTATGCCACTCGTCCGGAGTTACATATATACCCCTGTTCAAGCTTGAACCGCTGGGCAGGTTGTAATCGCCCGCTTTTTTGTTCGTTTCAAAATCGGGGTCGGACGTAAGAACAGCGTATACGTTTGAATAGTAAGCCGTCGATGACGGTGAATTGTTCGTAAGCACGTTATCGCCGTAAACGTCCGCGAGAACAACCGACGGTGTGCCGCCGACTTTCGTCTCCGTCAGATATACCGAGAAGCCCATAACAGATACGTTATCGTCAATCGTAAGCGCGTCGGTAAGGCTGAGTTTCGGCGATCTGCCGCCGGTAGCGTAGGTTCCGCCCTGCAGCTTAACGCCCTTTGTGCCGCCCGTCACATTGACAACCGAAGCCAGCGTACTGGGCGTTCCGTCGCCGTCATTTCTCGTGCCGACTGTCATTTTCATCTTACCGTCCGCAAGCGATACGGTCGGTTCTATCGCGTTGCCCTCTTCATCAGTTTCTGCTTTGGCTACTTGAATAGAACCCGAATCGCTGTTAAAGTCAGCCGTCGTTTTGTTCGTTATAACGTCGCGATCGGGGATTTCCAAAACGGGAGCCATACCCGCGCGCGTCTCAACCGCCGGCTTCGGCGTAGCCTGAGAGCTTGTGCCGCCCTCAACGTCTTCCGGAGTCTTTGTAGCCGTCGCGCCGTCTACTGTTCCCGCGCTCGCCTTGTAGATTACAAGGTTATCCACGTCGGCAATAGGCGATACCGTCGGGTTGTCAGGATCCTGATATGTAGTATCATTGTTTACTGCGATATAGTCACGTGTCGCGTAGCCGCCGGTTGAAGTGCCGTCCGCCGAATACAAACCGATGTCGGCTATGGATTTAACGCCAGACAAGGTGGTTTTCTTTTCGCCGTCAACATAAAGCGTCGCGCCCGTTGAATTATTCACTACAATTCTCACCGATTTCCACGTATCGTAACCTATGTAGTCTTTGTCTATTTTTACAGCGGTACTGGCGTTCGATGTTGAAGCCGTAAAATTACCCAAGCGTAAATTAGGCGTATAGCTCGTGTCCTCTTCGCCTTTAATTATACCCGCCGTGTACTTTAAGTCAAAGTCCAAAACAAGGTCGTCCGTTGAAGTGGCGGCATATGTGCCGTCGCCGAGCGTTACGTGCGCCCATCTGCCGTTTGTTCCCTCATAATCGCCGAACTGCGGAAAGCTCAAACGAAGCGCGTTATCGCCCGTTTCCTTCTCAATAATCGCGAAATACGATCCGCTATGAACCGTTGTTCCGTTTGAGTCGGTATACGTAGATGCATCTCCGCTACCTCGGTTTGTCGTTGTAAACGTCAAACCTTTGACAACATTGTCAGAGTCGCTCACCGGCCCCGTCTCGTTACCGTCCAAAAAGATTCCGGCGGTATTGCCGTTGAACGAATTAGAGAACAACGTGTCGTCAGCCGCGCTTGCGGTTGTAACTGTCAGTCCGGCGAATGCCGACGCAGTCATAGCCGCAGCGCATAGAAAAGAAATTAGTTTTTTACTTTTCATGTTTTCTCTCCCTTTCTTTTTGGCTTGTTTTCAAGCCATTCCTTATTTTTTTGCGGTTTTCCTTATGTGTTTTTAAAGTAAAACCTCACAAGTAAGACCTGCCTACTTATTAACTATTGTAACACAAATTTACTCTTTGTGCAAGAATTATATTGTTTTTTTATTTGTTGAATTTTCACGAAAATATAAGTGAAATTTTGTAAATATTGACGGCGGAGGGCTAATTTATTTAAATACGGTTCATCGTTTCAATGCTTTCGAGCACCTTTTCAAGCATTCTTCCGTATTTTTCGCCCTTGGCTTTTTCCCCGTCGACAACGGCTTTCGGCGCTTTCGCGACAAAGCCGGCGTTATTCAGCTTGTCCTTAACGCGCTTAAGCTCTCCCTCCAGCTTTTTCTTTTCGGCGTTAAGACGCTCCAGCTCCTTCGCCTTGTCCACAAGCTCCTCAAGCGGCAAATACACCTCCGCGTACGGTACGACCACGCTTACGGCGTTTTCGCCGATACCGCCCGCGTCGGTTTGCACCGACACGGAGCTTGCCGACGCGAGCTTCTCAAAAAACGCCGCGCCTTCAGAAAATACGTCGGTTCTGTCGGTCACTATTATAACCTTAGCCTTTCTTGACGGAGGAACGTTCATCTCCGCCCTGCGGTTCCTTACCGCGGATATCGCCCGCATTATAAGCTCCATGTCCTCCACCTCGGACGGAAAGCTCAGCCTTTCGTCGTACTCGGGATAGCGGCTTACGACTACGCTCTCGCCACTGTGCGGGAGATGCCGCCATATTTCCTCGGTAATAAAAGGCATGAACGGATGCAAAAGCTTCATTGTATTCGAGAGCACGTATGTCAGCACGCGGCGGGAGATTCGGGCGGCCGGGCTTTCCCCGTCAAGCAGTCCGGGCTTGACAAGCTCTATATACCAGTCGCAGAAGCTCTCCCGGAGGAAGTCGTACAAATTCGACAGCGCAATCCCCAGCTCAAATTTGTCAAGATTTTCGGTTACGGTTTTTACAACGTCATTGTACTTCGATAAAATCCATTTATCCTCCGTCCGCAGGTCGGCCGCGTCCGGCAGACCGTTGTCGGATATATCCGATACGTCCAAATTCATCAGC
>CAZWMB010000107.1:0-3241 GCA_964634635.1 uncultured Lachnospiraceae bacterium | reverse complement strand
CACAGTATTTTATCATAGAAAAGTTGATTTTACAGAAAAAAGCTCACACTCCCAAAATTCGCCCTCTGAAAACACTTAAATTTTCTGCACTGTTTTGACTTTACACAAAACTTGAAAAATTCTCAATCCTTGTGTTTCCGGTAAGATAAAAAGCGACTGTCCGCTCTTTGCAGACAATCGCTTTTCTTATCCGGATTGTATATATCGGTTTATCGTTTAATCTCTGTCAATTTCCCACGAAACTACAGTACCGTCCGAAACAAGAATTTCTGCCGAATACTCGACTTTGTCTTTTATGAACTCTATATCGCAAATCCATCTGCCGTCGTCAAAATCATATTTTGTCTCCTTGAAAACAACATCATCCTCCGTGACTCCGGCTTTGTCAAGGGCAATTTTCTTGGCCTCGTCGAGAGTTATGCCCTCAACGCCCTCCGGAAGAGAATTTTTATCGCCCTTTTCCGCGCTTGGTTTTTTTTCCTCCGGCTTATCCGCAGGCTTATTCTTGTCGGCTTCGGTTGAATTATTATCCGTAATAATCACATCAGCGTCCGTTACGGTTGTTTTTTCGTCCTTCAGCTCAATAAGCTTATCCTCTTCATACCAATATACCGTTTTGCCCATAAGCTCGCCTATGGCGCGTACGGGAAGATACGTCGTTCCGTCATAAAGCATAGGATATACGACATCACCGTTCGCGTTTTTAAAAGTACATACTTCTCCGTCAATTTTTACGGTAAAATCGGGACGTATCTCCGACTGTACCTTCTGTATAATACCTGCCGCGGAAGCTCCGGCGGCAATACCCGCGGCGCATAAAATCCCCGCCGTTAAAACTGTAATCTTTTTCATCATATGCTCATCTCCTTTATGTTTATTGGTAATATTATAACAATAAATATCAAAAAAGTCAATGACCTTTAGTGATTTTGAAAAAATTTTAAATTTTTTCAAAAACAGTTCCGTGTATTGCCGTAAATGTTACGTCTGATACATATTTATCAGCTATTGTATTATAATAGCTCCGTTTTGCTGTACGGGCGCCGCGGTTGCCGCTATATTATTTGTACGGGGCGTGGGAGCGGGAGCGCCGCTGTCCTCATCATTCCCATCGTAGCCGTCGCTGTTATCATTGCCGTCGCCGCTGTTGCTGCTGCCGCTGTTGTTACTGTCGCTGCTATCGCTGCCTGTACTGCCGCTGTCCGCGCTGCCGCTGTCGGAATTATCCGCGGCGGAGTCCCCGCCGCCGTCCGTATCCGAGGCTGTGTCCGTTACGGAAACGTCCGACTGTGCCTGACCTTGGTAATCTATATCGTCAAGTCTATGAAAGGTGTAGCCCTGCGACATGATGTACTCAATTATTGAACCGAGCGCATCGACGGTCGCCTGCTTTGAGGACGCGTCATGCATAAGAATTACAAGATTATTATAGCCCTCCATGGTTTGCTTGGCGTAATCTAGAAGCTCCTGCGCGTTCTTGGTTTTACCCTCCGCATCGCCGTTCAGCGAGTTCCAGTCAATATAATAAAAGCCGTTTTGTTTCAGAAGCTCCTTACATTCCTGTTTAATTTCCGCATGGTCGCCGCTGTTGTAGCTGCCGCCCGGAAAACGTATGAGGGACATTACCTTATCCTCTTTCATAACTCCGCTTATAGAATCCTCGCAGCGCTGTATTTCGGTAATAAAGGCGTCGGTTGAGGCATATAATTTCTCATAGTTATGACTGTAAGAATGGTTCGCTATAAGATGTCCCTCCTCGTACACGCGCGCCGCCATATCGGGATTGGCGTCAATAAGCGAACCTACCTCGAAAAAGGTCGCCTTTACGTTATAACGCCTCAGCACGTCCAAAATCTGAGGTGTGATATTTTCCGTGGGACCATCGTCAAAGGTCAGATAGCAACGCTTCGTTTGTCCCGAGTCCGCGATAATTTGCAGCAGGTCGTTTTCCTCCGACGGCTCGGGAATATTAAGGAGCGACGCCGGCGTCGGCGTGGCGGTCGGCGTTGCCTCCGGTACTGCCGTAGCCTGCGCGGCGGTGTTTTCCGCATCGGTTCCGTTCCTCCTGCGCGACGTGGACACGGCGGTACAGATAATGGCTATAAGCGCAATAAGCGCTATAAGCAAAAGAGCCGCGCGTATACGCTTTTTTCGGCGTCTTTCCCGTCTGCGCCTTTCGCGGCGTCTTGCTTCAAAATCAGTTTGTGACATTGTAAAACTCCCCCTAAGAAAAAAATATATATTCTTAATTATATATTATATACCAAAATACATTAAAATTCAACATAGTTTTTGCAAAAACAGTAATATAATGTCCGAATAAGTAAAATTTAATCAAGAAAGGAAGTATATATCATGAAAAAAGTTTTTTTGACGTTTATCTGCGCGGCGCTGCTTTTGACGGGATGCGGACAAACGGACGGCACGGGTACGGAAAACGTACTCGACGCGAGCGGGAGCGGAGAGTACTCGTCCTTGAGCGGCAAGGAGGTAGGCTGGGGCTTTGTAAAGAAAAAGGGAGCCGCGCCCGACATACCTGCCGCGCAGCGTGAGATGCTTGCCAAATACAACGCGTACTACATAGACGAGGACGCGGAAAAGACGCTTTATCTGACATTTGACGAGGGCTACGAGAACGGCTACACCTCTAAAATACTGGATGTTCTGGAACAAACGGGTACTCCGGCGGCTTTCTTTGTCACAGGACCGTATCTTGAAAATCAGCAGGAGCTTGTGCAGCGCATGATAGACAACGGGCATATTGTCGGCAACCATACGGTTAATCATCCGAATTTGGCGCAGCAGAGCGTTGATACGGTTAAGAACGAGCTTGACGGGCTGAATAAAACCGGCGAGGCGATGTATGGCTACACAATGCGTTACATGCGTCCGCCGGAGGGCAGTTACAGTGAACGTGTGCTTGCCGCGGCCAATGACATGGGCTACAAGACAATACTGTGGAGCTTTGCGTACAAGGACTGGGATATAAACATACAGCAGGGCGGCGACTACGCTTTTTCGCAGGTGACGCCGTATCTGCATGACGGAGCGATACTGCTTTTGCACGCGGTTTCCTCGGACAACGCCTCGGCTCTTGAGGATATAATCAATTATGCCAAAAATGAAGGCTATGTTTTCAAAAGCCTTGACGAATTGCAATAATTTTAACAAAAAATAAAAAAACTCTGTAAATTGCAATAGTAAATTCAAAAAAACTTGACTTTTGTGCAATACTTACAAA
>CAZWMB010000106.1:0-3243 GCA_964634635.1 uncultured Lachnospiraceae bacterium | reverse complement strand
GAACCATCCGTTTAACGAATGGTTCATCATTTTCACCGAAATTAGTTTTATTCACTCGGAAAACAGCCCTTTATATTTGAAACGCAATGCCACGGAAAAGTCGAGTTTGTCAAATTCTGAACATTACCGATAAGCGCTCCGAATGTCGATACGGGATCCTTTTCCGCTCTGTAATGCGTCAGCCTGTCCGACGCGGCCGCGAGGGCGGCTGTGCCTCCCGCCGCGTTGATTGTTGCCAGCGAAAGCCCCGCCGAATTAAACGCCGCTCCGGTAAGATTTGAGTACTCTCCGCAATTTGCCAAAACAGCCGCCTGCGCAAGACCTCCGCCCAGCGAATGTCCTGTAACCACTATACTATAGTTTCGGGCATACTTGCCGCAAATCATTTTTACAATACCCGCAGCCCTGAGATACATCAAATTCGGAGCCAAAATCTGCTGTATATCCGCTCCGAGAGTAGCTATTTTATCCGCTATCTGAGTTCCGGCAAAACCGATAACAATTTTATCTTCCCATTTGCAAAATAAAATTTTCATACCTCCGGGTATATTAAACAAACCGTTGCTTATGTTATACATATCACTGTCCTTGATAGAATCCGGCAAATCCGCTCTTGCCAAGGGCGTTGCCGGGGACGTGCTCTCAAGACCTCCGTAAGCGCATTCGGCCAAGCTTAAAAGACATCCCGCCTCATTCATAGTAAAATTGGGATTTTCCGCCCTGTAGCTTTCCGCCAGAGACTTAGCGTTCTCCAAATCGGCAAGCGCTTTCATAACCACCGCCATATCAGGATTGTAATAAATGCTTACCATATCCGCGACGTCGCTGATTATAGATTTTTCATATTCGGGCATCACCGAAAGCCCCTCCTGATCTATCGCATTGAGATTTGCTTCCCGGCTTGTTCCTTTAACGCTGTACTTCTCATATAAGTAGCACATTAAGTTTATCAGCTTTCCTATTCCGAACGCCAGCGCGACATAAGTCCCTCTAATCTCGGAAACTCCTGCATCGCTCTTTTCAAGAACGGTTTTGCATCGATCGAGCAAATCTTTTTCCCAAGACTCCAATCTCTTTTCCGATTCAAGCATAGCGACCGTTTTATTCAAAAGCGCACGCGCGTTTTTTTCTATTCTCCGCTCTATATCTGTCTGCATATCACCGCTGTCCGACAAAATATTCACGTTTTCCGGAGTATTCACGCTAAGACTGCGCATAGATTCCGCCTCCGCGCGATATTCGCACACGCTGCTTAAAAAACAATCTATAAGACACATGCCTGTCCTCCCTCCATTTACGTCAAAACCGGCACGCCGCCTTAATCAGTCCTCCAAACGGAATTTATTGCTTGTCCTGTCATAGATTATCGACTGAGTATTGTTAATAGTAAGGTCAACAACCAGCACATCGGATTGAATTACGGAAATTACCTTTCCGTTGTCCGCGTTGGCGGATAAAAATACCTTTACCTTTTCAACAGGAATAAAATAACCGTAATCATTATTAAGCATTGATATCGCGTTTATCGGATTCAAGCTGTATACAGCGCTGCTTACCTTAGCGGTCTGAGCCAGTCCAAAGGTTTCTGTTTCTCCGCAGCTGTTTTTCACATAATACGCCATGCTTATAGATCCGTCGCTGTACGGCTCATCGTCAAAATATCCTCCGTCTGTGAAATTGTACAAACGCGTTTTAGGCTCCGCCTCCTTGTTCGACGTTGTCTTTATAGTCGCGCCGTTTTGTATTTTTGTATCAGACGCATACACTGAGTATGTATCCTCCCAGCTTACATCTATGCTCATACGTGGGTTGCACGTAACCCAAGCGACGTCTGTTACAAATCCGCCTTTCGCCTTCAGCGCCATACTGTGATTACTGTCATCGCTTTCCTTAACGATAACAACCTTTTTTCCCGTGCCTTCGATATACTTCAAATCTTCCTCTGTGAAGTTAATGTTTAAAGTGTATTCCGATGCCATAATATGTACCTCCTTACAGTTAAACTGTCAAATATTTTTTGTTACTTACCGGATTTAGATTGTTTGTGCACAAAAACGATTTTTCACCGCTCTTCTTTCAGGTCGTTTAGACGAGAGGTATATTTCTATCGTTTATCTTTATCCAATACTATTATATTCGGACAAACTTTAAACTATGACTGTTATTTTAAAATTTTTTTAATTTTCTACGATTTTTTTAAAAAAACGCGTTAAAAAATCAAGCTTTTGTAAAAGAGTTTGAATTGCTGTCATAAGTAATCACTGCCGACTCATCCGAGGAGAGCGCAATATTCGACACCGCCGCGTCCGAAACAACTATTACCTGTCCGGACTGCGCTCCTGTCACAAGGCACAAGCCTATACCGTTTGTTTCATAGAAAAACGCCTCCTCCGACGCCATCATTTTTCTTGCGTTGATGGGATAAGTTTCGTCCGCCACTCCGTTAATTGTAAAGCTCTGCGCCAATCCGATTATTTTCCCCGAACTCGCGCCGTTTTTTATATAATAGTTTCCGTTCTCGCCGCTATATTCCGACTCGCTAAAATAACCGTCCATATATGTATACATACTGCTCTTGGGATTCGCATTCTTATACGCCGTCATAAAAATTACCGTTCCGGCGTCCAGTCCGTTTTCCGAGGCGTAAACCTGAATAGCATCCTCCCACGATATCTCTATATTCATACTTATTTTTGAAACGCACCACGCAATATGGTTTGAAAAACCGTTTTTGCATTTATTGCTCATATTAACAGCCCTTAATACGGCAAGACTTTTATTATAGTCAAACAGCTGCTTTACCTGCTGCTCTGTGAATTTAATTGTTAATTTATTGCTCATAAATACCGCCTTCCTGTTTTTTTATGTCTTTTCTTTCCTGTACGGAAAATATATGCCGCTTAATAATAACGCAGCTATGACCGTGATTATCCTCAGTAACACACGCCGATTGATAAATATCCTCTGTTACGTATGTATTGGCCGCGTAATTCGCCGCCTCCTAAGCATACGCTTCTTATAATATTTTATCATCCGACCGCCTTAAAGTCAATACGTATTGGTGATATATCACGTGAATCCACTTTTGAAATATTGTTGTAACATAAGCGCTTTTGAACCCATTTTAGCTGCTAAAAAGTTATATTTATAGTAAAATTTTTACACAATATGTAAAAAATGTTGTGTTTATTGTTCCAAAACAGGTAAATATTACAACCTTGTTACTGAGTTAGATTCACGTGG
>CAZWMB010000105.1:0-3516 GCA_964634635.1 uncultured Lachnospiraceae bacterium | reverse complement strand
CAAGTATTTCGGGCAACACAACCGATGTTAAGAGCGGCGATTGGGTTGAGCCGGAAGGTCAGGAAATTCATTACACCGTTGAGGACAGCGGCCGCGTTTGGTATAACCCCACAAAGCCGGGCAGCGAGTACAGCGCGGAAAAGACATTCGAGGGGATTGAGCAGGGAGCTATTGTAACGTATGATGTTGACTGGTATTTCAGCGCGTCAACGGGCAGAAACTCAAATGTCAACTATATTCAGTTCGGAGACGCGCTTCGTCTCGGCGCTATGACTGACGGCGCCGGCAGCTATTACGTGCTTGCGAGTACCGACGGCGGCGATAGCTATATCGGTAGAACCACGGACGAAGAAGGAACGGTTGCGTTCGACGCTACACAAGCAATCTGGACAACAGATAAAAATACATATACAAAGAACGTAAAGGTTATTTTCGATACAAAAACAAAGACTGTACAATATCTTATTTTTGACGGAAATACAATAGACGCGTATTCCGGTTTTGTGTATGACGCGACGGACGTTTTGACAACCGCAAATATCGATTCGGTAAAATTCGGTTTCACAAGAGGCGGTGGAACCTCAGACTGGGAATATGTAAACGGTATTGACCGCATAAGAGTTTCGCAGTTTATCGAGGGCGAGGAAGCGCCGGATATAAACGAGGTAGATATAACGGGTGTTGACGAAAATGATTTAAAGAAAATAAATCTTGATTATGCGGTTGTGGACGAGGATGTTGATAATATTACGCTCATAGGCGTAAGCTATGGGGATGACGATTCGGTTCATGAGATTGTTATCAAAGACATTCCCAATCCGACAAAGGACGAATATGTAAACGACAGTATAACATTTGAAAACGACCTCGGAACAAAAGTTAAGGTGTTTGTATGGGATTCGATTAACGGAATGAAACCCGTATGCGACCCGGCCGAATTTGCTGTTGAACACGGCGCCGGGGCGTAAAAAAAATAAGTATGAAAAACGGCGGCTGATTTCAAAGCCGCCGTTTTGACGTTAAAGCAATCCCGGTTTACGCCGGAAATTATTATTCAATCGACTTATTTGTATTGACATTTAGTTTAAGACATGTTACTATATATACGCGGTAAAAATCAACCATATATAGCGGTTGAATTCAGGTAAAGCTAAACAAAACACACAATGTTTTGCGACCGTAGACAAAAAATAACAGACAGGAGGAAATGTTATGCAAAAAGGACTTAACAAAGAATGGTTCGGCTTCGTACCTGGAAAATGGACACAATCCATTGACGTTCGTGATTTTATTCAGAGAAACTACACCGCTTATGAAGGCGATGAAGCGTTTCTGGAGGGACCCACGGAGGCAACAGACAAACTATGGGAAAAGCTGAAGGAACTTCAGAGTGAGGAGCGCGCGAATGGCGGCGTGCTTGACATGGATAACAATATTGTATCCTCAATCACTTCTCATAAGCCCGGTTATATAAGCGGGGATTTAAAGGAGCTTGAACAGGTTGTGGGCTTACAGACCGACAAACCCTTAAAACGCGCGTTTATGCCCTACGGCGGTATCCGTATGGCGGAGGACTCGCTGAAAATGTACGGCTATGAGCCTGACCCCGAAATGCATAAAATATTTACGGATTATCACAAGACGCATAATCAGGGTGTGTTTGACGCATACACTCCGGAGATGCGCGCCGCGAGAAAGAATAAGATTATCACAGGTCTGCCTGACACATACGGCAGAGGACGTATCGTAGGCGATTACAGAAGAGTCGCGTTGTACGGTATCGATTATCTTATGGAGCAGAAAGCGAATGATTTTGAAAACTGCGGCAGCGGCACAATGACGGACGACGTTATACGTCTTAGGGAAGAAATTCAGATGCAGTACAGAGCGCTCGGCGATATGAAAACCATGGCGTCCTCTTACGGCTTTGACATTTCAAAACCGGCGTCAACGGCTAAGGAGGCCGTACAATGGCTTTACTTCGGCTACCTTGCGGCTATAAAGACGCAAAACGGCGCGGCAATGAGTGTCGGCAGAGTTTCGACCTTTATTGATATATATATCACAAGAGATATCAACAAGGGTACGCTTACCGAGGAGCAGGCGCAGGAGCTTATCGACCATTTTGTAATGAAGTGCAGAATGGTTAAATTCGCAAGACCCGACTCATACAACCAGCTCTTTTCGGGCGACCCTGTATGGGCGACGCTGGAGGTGGCGGGTATAGGTCAGGACGGAAGACATATGATTACAAAGAATGATTTCCGTTTCCTGCATACGCTTGAAAATATGGGGCCGTCGCCGGAGCCGAATTTGACGGTGCTGTATTCGTCCAGACTGCCGGAGAGCTTTAAGAATTATGCGGCGTACATTTCTGTTACGACAAGCTCGGTGCAGTATGAGAACGACGACGTTATGCGTCCCGTATGGGGCGACGATTATTCAATCTGCTGCTGTGTATCGGCTACGCAGACAGGTAAGGAAATGCAGTTTTTCGGAGCGAGGGCGAACCTCGCGAAGTGCCTTCTGTACGCTATGAACGGCGGAAAGGACGCCAAGACCTATCAGCAGGTAGGACCGGCGTATCAGCCGATTACCTCCGAGTATCTTGATTATGACGAGGTAATCGAAAAGTACGACAAGATGATGGAATGGCTGGCGGGTCTGTATGTAAATACGCTGAACCTTATCCATTATATGCACGATAAGTATTACTACGAGGCGGCGGAAATGGCGCTGATAGATACGGATGTAAGACGTACCTTTGCTACCGGTATAGCGGGCTTTTCGCATGTGGTCGACTCGCTTTCGGCTATTAAATACGCGAGGGTTAAGGCAATCCGCAATGAGCACGGCGTAATTACCGAGTTTGAAACTGAGGGAGATTTCCCGCGCTACGGTAATGACGATGACAGAGCCGACGAGATAGCGGTATGGCTGCTGAAGACCTTTATGGGTAAGCTTAAGCGCTACCGTACGTACCGTGACAGCGAACCGACGACGTCAATTTTGACAATCACGTCGAATGTTGTATACGGTAAGGCCACAGCGTCGCTGCCGGACGGCAGAAAAGGAGGAGAGCCGCTCTCTCCGGGAGCTAACCCGTCGTACGGCGCTGAAAAGAACGGGCTGCTCGCGTCGTTAAATTCCGTGGCTAAGCTGCCGTATGAGTACGCTCTTGACGGTATCTCAAACACTCAGACTATTTCACCCGACGCGCTGGGTCACACAGATGAGGAGAGAAAGGTCAATCTTGTAAGCGTTATGGACGGCTACTTTGACCGGGGCGCGCATCATCTGAACGTCAATGTGTTTGGTACGGAAAAGCTGATTGACGCGATGGAGCATCCCGAAAAAGAGGAGTACGCTAACTTCACAATCCGTGTTTCGGGTTACGCCGTTAAGTTTATCGACCTTACCAAGGAGCAGCAGCTTGACGTTATCGCGAGAACCTGCCATAAAACAATGTAATAACACCGGAAAAGAGGAATAAAAGAGGCGCGGTTTCGCGCCTCT
>CAZWMB010000104.1:0-3672 GCA_964634635.1 uncultured Lachnospiraceae bacterium | reverse complement strand
CGCAAATAGAACTATCGGTTACTTGTAAAGCATACCACACATTTTCGTCACCTGCGTACGGTAGTTGATTGATTTATAGAATTCAATCGTGTATGCCTAACCTTAAATGACAGAATAAGATTTGAGTCCGCAAGGGTTCTTTTCTTTTCCGCTTCGCATAAATCGCAGATACTGTTATGAAAGGAGGTATAAGTATGAACAAATTACTAAAACCGCTATATCGAATGAACCAGATTGCCGGAATTAACAAAAAAGCGTATACCGTTGGAAAAGTAATTACTATTACCGGTTTAGCATTAACCACAATAGGATTTAGTCTTACGGTGCTTACAGTTGGTAAGTTTCAACCTGATGAATACGAATTGGCACAAGAATTTGTCGACGCCGTACTTGCTTAAAAAATCAGAGAAGACTCCAAAACGGGGTCTTTTCTTTTTCCGCTTCGCAAAATTTACATTTCCTTTAATGGAGAAACAGTTGCCCCGATTCAGAGGCATCGGACTTAGGTCTGATAAGCGGTTTCTCTGAATTTTACAAACCATTATATTTTTGGAAAGGAGAACAAAAATGAAAAATCAGCAAACACTGCAAAGATTTCTTTGCAAAACAAAGCGGCGTATTAGAGCGCACTCCCCCACCCTTCTGACTTGTATCGGAGCGGCGGGCGTTGTACTGACGGCGGTTATGGCGGTCAGAGCAACACCAAAAGCGCTTGAGCTTATGGAAGAGGAGCAAGCTCGAAGAAAATTTGAGGGTGAAACCGAATACTATGAGTCCTTGCCTAAAAAAGACGTCGTAAAGCTTACATGGCGCTGTTATATTCCGGCCGCGGTTACAGGCTTATCGACAATCGCCTGTATATTCGGAGCGAACGTCTTAAACCGCAGACAGCAGGCGGCTTTGACAAGCGCGTATGCCCTGCTCAGCAGCTCATACAGGGAATACGAGGGCAAAGTCAAAGAGTTGTACGGTGAGGAAGCGCATAAAAACATCAAAGACTCTATCCGTGTAGAGCATTGCGAAAAGGATTTAAAAGTGGTCGCTACAAACATAATATCGGATGGTTCCTCGCTTGATTTCGAGGATTCAAATGAGGAAAAACGGCTGTTTTACGACACTTTTTCCGGAAGATATTTTGAGACTACGATAAGCAGAGTTATTCAAGCCGAATACCATTTGAACCGAAATTTCTGGCTCAAAGGAGCAGTTCCGCTAAACGAATTCTACGAGTTTCTTGGTTTGGAACCGACCGATTACGGTGAAATGGTGGGCTGGACGAATTGCGACGGTAATATTTACTGGATTGACTTCTCGCACCATAAGGCTGTAATGGACGATGGGCTTGAATGTTATATTATCGAGATGGATTTCGAGTCTGATGCCGACTTTCTAAATGATATTTAACGCAAAATTTACAAGCGCTGTTATTGAAAGGAGTGAAAAACTTATGCTGAACGGAAAGGTGATTAAAATTATCGGTTTTGCCGCGTCCGTAGCCGGAATGGGACTGAGTCTCGTTACGGGCTGGGCGGAGGACAAACAGATGAAATCGGAGGTTGCGGAACAAGTGGCAAAAGCTATTGCGAAAAAAGATTGAGAGGCTTAACAGGGTCTCTTTATCTTTGCGGAGGTGATGCGAGTGAATGAAAAAACAGTTTATATTTTGCAGGATTATATAGAGCAGAATTGCTCAACCGCAAAAAAGTTTCCTACAAAAGCAGGCTTTAAAAGGGCTTGCTTTCGTAAATGGGCCGCTTACGAAATTCTCGAACGCTGCGAGGAAGAGCTGTTAAAGCCGCCTCCGCATATTTCCGGACAGACCTTAAAAACAGTTACAGAAATAATCAAGGAATTTAAGGACATGATGGCGAATTGCTATAATTATGCGGGCAAAGATAGGTATATGTTTGTTATCGCGAGAAATACGGCAAACGACATTTTGGATTATTTGACGGTTAATAATTATATTTGAAAGGAGAATGTAAATTGAAATTAGCGAGTGTTACAAAAAGCATACAAAAATCTTTAAAAAAGCACGCTCCCGAAATACTTACGGGTATAGGAATAGCAGGTATGATTTCCGCCGCGGTTATGGCGGTCAGGGCTACACCCAAGGCTCTTAGGCTTATGGACGGTGAAAAGAACTACCGTCTGAGAAACAATCAAACACGGCTATATGGAGATGAGGAAGTCGAAGGGCTTGTTAAGGTGGATGTTAGCGGCAATGGCGAACGAAGGCATTATCGGTTGCCTTATAAGGACGCCGTAAAGCTCGCGTGGAAGTGTTATATTCCGTCAGCGGCTACAGGTGTTTTGTCCGCAGTATGTTTAATCGGCGCGAGTTCCGTGCACATCAGACGCAACGCTGTATTAGCAACGGCGTATTCCTTATCGGAAACGGCTTTTCGGGAATACAGCGAAAAAGTTGTCGAAACCATCGGCGAGAAAAAAGAGCGGGAAATCCGCGACTCAGTGGCGGAGGATAAGATCAAAAAAGATCCCGTAAGCAAAAAAGAAGTCGTTATCACCGGTAAGGGTGACACGCTGTGCCACGACTCTTATACCTGAAGATATTTCAAATCCGACATTATATTTGGATATGAACGAGAATTTGCCGCCGGAAGAACACGATTACCGTTTCGTAGGAAAAGTCGGCAGGTTCTGCCCGATTAAAGGGGGACATGGCGGAGGAGCGCTTCTGCGTGAGAAAGACGGCAAATATTACGCGGTCGGAGGAAGCAAAGGCTATCGCTGGCTTGAGTCGGAGATGGTGGACGCGCTTGAAAAAACGGACGATATTGAATACGAGTATTACGAGTCTATGGTTGACGAGGCGGTCGCCGCGATTTCCAAATACGGCGACTTCGAATGGTTCGTATCGGACGAGCTTTATATTCCTACGCAAAAAGAAACAGCGCCGCCGTGAAATATGCCGTGCGGCGATAAAAAATACAAGACTTGCTATGACTGCCTGTATTTCTACGAGGACAGATTTCACGTAGATTGCGAACGCGGTTATAACATATTGGACGTAATATTGAAAGGAGAATAATTATGGCTTATAAAAAAATAGACAATGTAGTAATAGAGGGAGCGCAGCTGATATTCCGCAACTTTGCGGGAAAAGGTACGCAGTATAACCAGGCGGGAAAGCGTAATTTCTGTGTGTTTATAGATGATCCCGATAAAGTGCGGAGGCTGAAAGAAGAGGGCTGGAACGTGCGCACTCTAAAGCCGCGTGATCCGGCGGACGACGAGCGGTATTATATTCAAGTATCGGTCAGCTACGATAACATACCGCCTCAGATTTACATGTTTTCGGGACACAATAAAACCCAGCTTGATGAAAAATCAATAGAGGTTTTGGATTATGCCGAAATCCGCAACGTAGATTTAATAATCAGACCGTATTGCTGGGAGGTAAACGGAAATTCGGGCGTAAAAGCGTATTTAAAGTGTATGTATGTAATCATTGAAGAAGATGAATTCGCGGATAAATACGCCCAATACGAGGGTCCGGACGAACCGAGTTCGTTTGGAGCAAATGACGGTGATGTGGACGAAGATGAAGACTTGCCGTTCTAAATAACGCAAATCTTTTTATATTTGAGAAGGAGAATGAAATGAACAAAAATCAATGGAAGACGGTCAGTGATAAGCTGAAAAAGATTA
>CAZWMB010000103.1:0-3681 GCA_964634635.1 uncultured Lachnospiraceae bacterium | reverse complement strand
AAGCGTAAGCGGCGGCGTTGTTACCGTCCATCGTTTTCATTTTTCTTGCCATCGGGAATTCTCCTCCTCTGTCTTGTTTATTGTTATTGTATTTAGCAGCCGCCCGTATAAAATATACGCTGACGCTGTTTTATATACATAAATATATAATATCACTTTCAAAGACTAAAATCAAGCTATACCGACAATAAATTTGCACAAAAAATTACCGGAATGTTTTATGCGAACATTCCGGTAATAAGGCTTATCTGTTTTTCACAGCGTTTTTTATATCTATCAAATAGTTAAGCTCTCGTTCCTTTTCCCTAAAAAGACTGTAAAGACGGCTGCACCGGTTGGACATTTTTGTAAGCCGCGTATCCGCGAGGGATTTGCCGCGTCGTATATATTTATCCACCTTTGAGTCGAAATGCTTTTTACAGCCCTCGGTACATATCCCCAAAATATAAATTTTTACAGCTTTTGCCAGTATTCTCATTTGCCGCCTCCTGAAAATTTATGATAGTAGTGTTTGTCAAAATAAAAAAGTTACCCCTTGAAAATTTTGTTGCGTATTGAAAAAATTGGGCGGCTATGCGGGATTAAAAGAATGTAACATTGTTGTAACAAACAGATAACAGAGTTGTAATTGAAAAAATAGATATTGGGTGTTATAATCTAAAAAAGATTACAAAAACACAACATATTGTGGCTGCTCAGCGAATATAAATCGAAATACAGACGAGGTGGAATAACAATGAAGGTAATTAAAAAGGACGGTACAAAAGAAGAATTTAACGCCGAGAAGGTTGTTAACGCGGTAAATAAATCGGCGTTCCGCGCGCTCGTGACATTTACGGAGGAGGAGCTTGATTTCATACGTAAATTTGTCACGGAGGCGGCGGAAAAGATGGGCAAGGAGGAAATTGAGATTGCCGAGATGCACAATATTGCCGAGGGCGCTCTGGAGAGAGTAAATCCGAAGGTCGCCAAAAGCTACCGTGATTACAGAAACTATAAGCAGGACTTTGTACAGATGCTTGACGAGGTTTATAAGAAGAGCCAGTCAATTATGTACATAGGAGATAAGGAAAACTCAAACACGGACAGCGCGCTTGTTTCCACAAAGCGAAGCCTTATATTCAATCAGCTCAACAAGGAGCTGTACAAGAAGTTTTTCCTTACGACCGAGGAGCTTCAGGCGTGCCGCGACGGATACATTTACATTCATGACATGTCCGCGCGCCGCGATACAATGAACTGCTGTCTTTTTGACGTGCAGAACGTGCTGTCCGGCGGCTTTGAAATGGGAAATCTTTGGTATAACGAGCCGAAAACACTTGACGTCGCGTTCGATGTAATAGGCGATATTGTACTGTCGGCGGCAAGTCAGCAGTACGGCGGGTTTACCGTGCCGTCGGCGGATCTTATACTTGAACCGTATGCTGAAAGGTCGTATAAAAAGTACATTAAAAAGTACACGGAGCTTGGTCTTGACGAGCAAAAGTCCAAGGACGTAGCTTTAAAGGATGTTGAGAGAGATTTTGAACAGGGCTTTCAGGGCTGGGAGTACAAATTCAATTCCGTATCATCAAGCCGCGGCGATTATCCGTTCATTACCGTTACAATAGGTACGGGTACGGGCAGGTTTGCCAAGATGGCTTCAATTATAATGCTGAGAACTCACGCAAAAGGTCAGGGCAAGGCAAATAACAAGAAGCCCGTGCTGTTCCCGAAAATCGTGTTCCTGTACGACGAGAACCTTCACGGAGAGGGAAAGGAGCTTGAGGACGTATTTGAAGCGGGAATTGAGTGTTCGTCAAAGACTATGTACCCCGACTGGCTAAGCCTTACAGGAGAGGGATATGTTCCGTCTATGTATAAAAAGTATGGCAAGATAGTTTCGCCTATGGGCTGCCGCGCGTTCCTGTCGCCGTGGTATGAGAGAGGCGGAATGAAACCGGCTGACGATAAAGACACTCCGATATTTGTGGGACGGTTTAATATAGGAGCGGTATCGCTGCATCTGCCAATGATACTGGCAAAAGCGCGGCAGGAAAACAAGCCATTCTTTGAGGCGCTGGATTACTATCTGAACCTGATAAGACATCTTCATCTGCGCACGTACGACTATCTTGGAGAGATGCGCGCCTCCACAAATCCTCTTGCATACTGCGAGGGCGGTTTCTACGGCGGAAATCTCGGTATTCATGACAAAATAAAGCCGCTCTTGAAGGCTGCGACAGCCTCGTTCGGTATAACCGCGCTCAACGAGCTGCAGGAGCTTTACAATAAACAGTCGCTTGTCCAGGATGGAGAATTTGCTTTGAAAACACTGGAGCATATAAACGACATGGTCAACAAGTTTAAGGAGGAGGACGGCAAGCTGTACGCTATATACGGTACTCCGGCAGAGTCGCTGTGCGGATTGCAGGTTACACAGTTCCGCAAGAAGTACGGCGTTATTGAAAACGTTTCCGACAGGGAATACGTTTCTAACAGCTTTCACTGCCACGTTACGGAGGATATTACGCCTATTCAGAAGCAAAATCTTGAAAAGCGCTTCTGGGAGCTTTCAAACGGCGGTAAAATTCAGTATGTAAAATACCCGATAAGCTATAACAAGGACGCTATAAAAACGCTTGTGCGCCGCGCTATGAAAATGGGATTTTACGAGGGCGTTAATTTGTCGCTCGCGTATTGCGACGACTGCGGCTATGAGGAACTGGAAATGGACGTCTGCCCGAAGTGCGGCAGCAAGAACCTCACTAAGATTGAAAGAATGAACGGTTATCTTTCATATTCGCGCGTAAAGGGCGATACACGGCTGAACTCCGCGAAAATGGCGGAAATAGCTGAAAGGAAAAGTATGTAATGCGATATCACAATATAACAAAGGACGATATGCTCAACGGCGACGGACTTCGTGTTGTTCTTTGGGTCGCCGGCTGCGAGCATCATTGCCCCAATTGTCAAAACCCCATTACTTGGGATATTGACGGAGGTATAGAGTTTGACGACGACGCAAAGGAAGAAATTTTTACGGAGCTTAGTAAGGACTATGTATCAGGCATAACGTTTTCCGGAGGCGACCCGCTCCATAAGAGAAACCGTGCTGACGTTGGAGCGCTGATAGACGAAATTGCAGATAAATTTCCGAATAAGACAATATGGCTTTACAGCGGCTATGAATGGTCTGACATAAAAGAACTGCCGCTTATGAAAAAAGTTGACATTATGGTTGACGGACCGTTTATTGAAAGGCTGAAGGATACTCAGCTTCTGTGGCGCGGAAGCTCAAATCAGCGCGTAATTGACGCTAAAAAATCACTGGAAATCGGCAAGATAGTTCTGGCGTCCAGATAAGGAGAAGCTTATGAAAAGAATTGCTAAATTTGAAAAAGTCAGCTTAGAGCGATTTATGGCGGACTGGCGGGATACGTTTGGCAGCGCCGAGGACGCGGCGGAAATATATAATTCCATAAAATTACCGCGCAGAGCCACCTCCGGCTCTGCCGGATACGACTTCTATACGCCGCTGCCGATTATCCTTAAGCCTAATGAAACCATAAAAATACCTACCGGAATACGTGTAAAAATTGACGACGGCTGGGTATTAAAGCTCTATCCCAGGAGCGGTCTGGGCTTTAAATTCAGATTGCAGATGAATAACACCGTCGGTATTATTGACAGCGACTATTA
>CAZWMB010000102.1:0-3767 GCA_964634635.1 uncultured Lachnospiraceae bacterium | reverse complement strand
GGAAAGGCGTGTATAATTAGGTTACGCACCTCCATTACAGGGTGCGTGGAGAAAGGAGAGATACAGCCATGAAAAAGATTTTGTCCGCCGCGCTGACCGCGCTGATGCTTCTGTACCCCGCCTCCGCGCTGGCGGCAGGCGCCATACCGGATCACTGCGGTACAAGCATGGACGGTATTGAAATCGGTACCGAAAAGCTGAGCTCCGCGGTAAAGTCCTATGCGGAGCTGTTCAAAAGCGCGGGCGACCGGTATGGCGTAGACCCGAACCTGCTTGCGGCGATATGTATGCAGGAGTCATCGGGACGCAATCTCAGCTACCGCGAGGACGGCAGCGAGTACCCCGCGTGGGGCGTTATGCAGATTGAGTATTCCATGGTGGAAACGTTCGCCGAGTTCGGTGAAAAAACCACAGGAGAAAGGTGGACGTCAGAGGACAGGCTCGACCCTGAAAAGGCGATACCGTTCGCGGCGTACCTTGTATCGCAGGCGCTTATAAAATACGACTGCGATTACATGAAAATGATACAATCCTATAATTTCGGACAAACCGTTCTCGACCGTATCATAGCCGCAAAAGGCGACGACTGGCTCGATGAGCTTGGCAACGCCGCGGCGTACGCGTCAAACTGGAATTATCCAAGCTACGGCGACGCGAATTACATACAGCATGTGCTGAGATACTATCATAACGACATTGACTACATAGGCGCGAAGGTACGAGTAAACGGAGAGCTTATCTGCTTTGACGACCAGTTCCCGCTGCTTGAAACCGTTGACGGCAAAACCTACACCATGATACCGATACGCGCGGTATCGGAAACTCTTGACGCGGACGTGAAGTGGAACGGCAAAAATCAGACCGTGACTATAAAAAAAGACGGTGAGGAAATGATACTGTACATAGACTCCGACACGGCGCTGATTGACGGCGAGGAAACCGAGCTGGACATGCCCGCGCGGATTATCAACGACAGAACCATGGTACCGCTGCGCTTTGTCATGGAGGCGTTTGATATTGAGGTTGACTGGGACGGAGAAACAAGAACCGTTATAATTAAAAAATAAAATTGTCATGAGGTGTTGACAAATATCGGCGCGCGGATAAATCATAATTTGTCCGCACGCTGCGGGGTACTGCTTTGGCGGTACCTCTTTTTTGGAAATTTGACATTTGTCGGAATATTTAGTATAATGTATTTAATAAGCGAAAAAGGAGAGCAGATATGAAAAAGCTAATCTGCGCGGCGCTCACATCGGCGCTGCTTATAGGTACGGCCGCGGCAAGCGCTCTCGGAGCCGAAAGCTGGCGCGACGCGTTTGTTACGCGGCTTATGAAAATTATGTCCTCCGACCCTACCTACAATGAGGTCGTCCTGACCGATTTGGACATGAACGGCATACCGGAGGCGTTTGTTATGCGTGTCAGCAACGACGGAGGAATAAGCACGGGCTTTACGATGAGCGGCAGTTCAATATCAAGCATAGAGGTTCCCACCGACATAACCGGCGGCTGCCTTACCGACATAACAGTATACCAAGACGACGGCAGATTTATATTTGTCGGACGCGAGGTGCCGCGTTATTCGTCTGTAATAAGCTATTACAAGCTCAGCTTTGACGGACAGCGTCTTACAGCCGAAAAAATCCTGAAATCCTACGTAAGCGAGTACCCCACCATACCGTATTCGGACATATACGGAAGGGATTTTCTGGCAAACGGCTACCCCGTCAGGACAAAAATCAAGAGCTTTCTTGACGCCTACGAGGGTATAAACACGCTGACCGCCTCAAACTCCAACGCCCGTCTGCTTATAAACGGCAGCGAGGCTGAGATTTCCGGCTATACGGTGAACAACTCGAACTACTATAAAATCCGCGATATAGCTATGCTGATGCGTACTACCGGTTCCCGCTTCAACGTGAGCTGGGACGAGGAGCTTAGCGCTATATCCATATCCACCGGCGTTAAATATTCCATTGTCGGCGGGGAATTAAGCGATGACGGCTCCACCGCGCTGAATGTTTCGGAAAACAGCGCGCCTATATACGTCGACGGCTCCGAACGCCGGCTCATGGGGTATAATATCAACGGCAATACATACTTCAAAATTCGCGATATAGGCGATATGGTCGGTTTCTCCGTCGATTGGGACGGCGACGCGCAGGCTGTTATTATACAGACCGAATAAGCACATATGTTATTTACAAAAGAGGCCGAATTTCTCGGCTTTTTTTGTCGAATAAATACCTTGCGAAAAAGCATAATATATAGTATACTACAAATACATAGCGTTTGAGGGGAATAAAAATGTCGGTTTTTGAAATTTTACTTATAGGCATAGCTTTAAGTATGGACGCGTTCGCGGTCTGTATCGCGGGCGCTATGGCGTATACGGATATGAGTATCCGTCAAAAGCTCGCCATGCCCGCGGCGTTTGGTCTGTTTCAGGGCATTATGCCTGTCGCGGGCTTTTATCTGGGCAGTCTGTTCGCGTCATTTATAAACCGCTGGTCCGGAGTAATATCTCTTGTTATTCTCGGGGTCATCGGAGTAAATATGATACGCGAGGCGCTGAAGGGCGGGGAGGAGCGTCCTCCCAAAACGCTGACGCTTAAGGTTCTGCTTATACAGGCGGTCGCGACAAGCATTGACGCGTTCGCCGTAGGCGTGTCCTTCGCGGCAAGCGGCGCGGATATCCGGCTCAGCGCTCCGCTTATCGCGCTGACCACCTTTGTTTTAAGCCTTATCGCGGTATTTATCGGCGTTAAGGCGGGCGAAAAGCTCGGTCAGAAAGCTGAAATACTCGGAGGCGCCATTCTTATCATTATAGGTATAAAAGCCCTGCTTTAAGCTTGCATCGGCGGAGGGAGGCTATTACATGAGAAATATCCGTAAAAAGCTGTGGATACTGACAATGCTTTTATTTGCGGCGGGCGCGGTTAATTCTGTAATTCCGCGCGCGGGTACGGAAAGTATACCCGTTGTTTCCGGCTCCGTCATAGAGCAGACCAATCGGGACGGCTACAGCGGCGGCGTCTTTGACGGCGACAATACAGACCGCTTTGTCGCGCACAGGGGCTACTCCGGCTACGCGCCGGAAAACAGTATTCCCGCGTTTGAGCTGGCGGGTAAAATGCTCTTTTGGGGTATTGAAACCGACATCATAGAAACCGCAGACAATCAATTCGTGTGTATGCACGACAATACGCTTGACCGCACCACCGACGGCGAGGGCGAGGTATCTATGTATACCCTTGGCCGACTCGGAGAATACAGTATAGACAGCGGAAACTATGTAAGCGATAACACCAACCTGAAAATACCTACGCTGGACGAATACCTCGATATATGTAAAAAATACGGCTGCGTACCGGTGGTGGAAATCAAAGACGTTAAAAATTATGACCTCTTTCTCGGAGTAATTTACTCGCGTCAGCTTGAAAACCGATGCGTAATTACCGGTAATTTGGATGCAATGAAGGAAATACGTGCGCTTAATCCTGACATACCCGTCATGACCATAGGCTACTCCCCCGCTCCCTACACCGACAATCTCGCGGAAATCGCGGAAATCGCCGAGAACCGCGGTATCCTGTACAACTATCCGCAGGTGGATCAAACGGCGATCGATATACTGCACTCGCAGAACATATACTGCGGAGTATGGTCTGTGGACGAGGCGGACGTGGCGGAGGAATATATTTCCTATGGCGCGGACTTCGTTGTTACCAATGAAATTCCGGCGCGGCTTAATCAAATGATAA
>CAZWMB010000101.1:0-3923 GCA_964634635.1 uncultured Lachnospiraceae bacterium | reverse complement strand
ATATAAGGAGAGGATTATTATGAAAAAAATATCTACAAAAAAGCTTGCCGCCGCAGGAGTTCTTATAGCCGTAGGCGTGGTATGCTCGCCGCTGTATTTTCCTGTGGGAGCGTCAAAGTGTTTTCCTGTACAGCATCTGATTAACATTATAGCGTCGGTATTCTTAGGTCCGCTGTACGCTGTCGCGATGGCGGCTGTGACCTCGGCGCTGCGCCTTGCTACCGGTATGGGTACGCTTTTGGCTTTCCCGGGGAGCATGATCGGCGCGCTTGTCGGTTCGCTGCTGTATAAATTTACGAAAAAGCTGCCGCTCGCGTACATAGGCGAGCTTATCGGCACAGGAGTATTCGGCGCTTTCGCGGCTTACCCCTTGGCTACTATGGTTATGGGCAAGGAGGCGGCGCTGTTCACATATGTGCTGCCGTTTGCCGTAAGCTCTCTCGGCGGTACGATAATTGCCGTATTTCTTGTCACTGCGCTGAAAAAGACACACGCGCTGGACAAATTCTTTGAGGTGTAATATGATTTTAAAAGCCGCACGGAAGGTACGCGAAAAGCGTCCTGTTGTACACAATATAACCAATTATGTCGCCGCCGCCGGCTGCGCGGATATAACTCTCGCTGTCGGCGCTTCGCCGATTATGGCGGACGAGCCTGAGGAGTCCGGCGAGGTGACGCTTATCTGCGACGCGCTCGTTATAAATACCGGTACCATTTCCGAAAGACGGCTTAAAGCCATGCTCATTTCCGGCAAAGCCGCCAAGGAAAAGGATATTCCGATTGTATTCGACCCCGTGGGAGCCGGAGTTTCGGGATACCGTACCGAGGCGGTAAAGAAAATTTTGGACACGGTCAGACCCGATATTATACGCCTTAACGCGTCCGAGCTTCAAAGTCTGTGTACCGGAGATAAAAATACGTACGGCGTTGACGCCGCCGGAACGGAAGGTATTAACATGATTTTTTCTCTTGCGAAAAGACTTGCCTCATCGCGCGGCGCGGTTGTGTCCGTCAGCGGCGAAAGGGATATCGTAACGGACGGAAACCTCTCCGCGCTTATCGCCGGCGGTCACGGTATGATGCGCAGCATTACCGGAGCGGGCTGTATGCTGTCGTCCGTCATCGGAGCTTTCGCGGCGGCTAATCCGGAAAATATTTTGAACGCCGTCATTGCCGCAAGCGCCGTTTACGGCGTATGCGGAAAACGCGCGTACCGTGACGGTATCGGTACAGGGACGTACAGACGCAATTTTTTTGATGAAATGACAAATCCGGTATTGGAGGATATTGAAATTGAGTATAAGTAAGGAGCGGCTGAGGCTGTACGCGGTAACCGACAGGACGTGGCTCAACGGCAGGGAGCTTTGCGGCGACGTTGAAAAAGCGATATTGGGCGGCGCGACGCTTGTACAGCTGCGGGAGAAAAACCTTGATTTTGAATCCCTTATAGGGAGCGCGGAAAAAATCAAGGCCGTGTGCGGCAGGTACAACGTACCGCTTATAATAAACGACAGCGTCGAGGCGGTAACGCGGACGGACGCCGACGGCGCGCATATCGGTCAGGACGATACGGACGCGGTACGCGCCCGCGCCATGCTCGGCAGGGACAAAATAATCGGCGTAACGGCGCGTACGGTGGAGCAGGCGGTCAAAGCCGAGAGGGACGGAGCCGATTATATCGGCGCGGGAGCGGTATTCGGCACCTCCACAAAGGACGGCGCGAAAAAAATGGAGCTTGAAACTCTGCGCGCAATAACAGCCGCGGTAAGTATTCCCGTTATCGCGATAGGCGGCGTAACCTCGGATAACGTGACGCTGCTAAAAAACTGCGGTATTGCGGGCGCGGCGGTTGTGTCGGGCATATTTGCGCAGGAGAATATAGAAAAAGCGGCAAGAGAGCTGCTTACGAAAATTAAGGAGATAACGGAGGACTGATTTATGAAAACAGCGTTGACAATCGCCGGTTCCGACTGCAGCGGCGGAGCCGGTATTCAAGCTGACCTAAAAACCTTTACAACGAACGGCGTGTACGGTATGAGCGTCATAACCTCAATCACCTCGCAGAATACAACGGGTGTGTCCGGCGTGTTCGATATTCCGCCCGACGCGGTACGGTCACAGCTTGACGCGGTGTTTACTGATATATTTCCCGACAGCGTTAAAATCGGTATGGCGTCCTCCGCAAAGACGGCGGAGCTTATCGCGGACGCTCTCGAGTATTATAAGGCGCGCAATATCGTGCTTGACACTGTAATGGTATCGACAAGCGGACACAAGCTGATAAGGGACGGAGCTTTGTCCGTCCTTACGGAAAGGCTGTTTCCGCTCGCGGAGGTAATTACTCCGAACCTGTATGAGGCGCGTATTTTGTGCGGCTTTGAGATAAAAAACGAGACGGATATGCTGCGCGCGGCGAGGTATATAAACGAGAGGTATTCGGTACGCGTACTGTTAAAGGGCGGTCATCTGCCGGAAGGCAGCAGCGACCTGCTCTATGACAGAGGCGAAACGTGGTACAGGTCGCTGAAAATTGACAATCCGAATACTCACGGTACGGGCTGTACGTTCTCCTCGGCGATTGCCGCGAATTTGGCTAAGGGAAACGATATTAAAACGGCAGTCGGTATAGCGAAGGAGTATATGAATACGGCGCTCTCAGCCAAGCTTGATATCGGTCACGGCAACGGTCCTCTTAATCATATGGCTGTGTGGAATAAATAAATTATAGTAGGAGAGAGAAGTATGAAAAAACAACTTATTGCGGCGATTGCCGCGATGGCGATAACGGTTACATCACTGCCGACGGTAAGCCTTGCGGCTGATAATTCGCCGTCGCCGGTTTTGCGGTACACCTTTGACGGCAAAAAGGAAACAGCCGACCAAAACGGCAAAAACGCGCTTACGCTTTCGGGCGGAGCGAACGTGACGGAGGCCGGGAATACAGGCAAGGCGCTTTTGCTTGACGGCGCTGACGGCTTCGCGCAATTGCCGTCGGGCATTTTATCCGACAGCATGACGGTTACCGCGTGGGTGAAGATTAACAAATTCACCGCGTGGGGACGCGTATTCGATTTAGGCGCTGACAGTAACAATAACTTCTTCTTCGCGCCATATTCCGGCAGCGCGGCGAGAGTTGAAATGAAGTCGACGAGCGGCACATACACAATGGACACAACGCAGGAAACGGTTACCGGCGAATGGGTACACTATGCCGTAACTGTTTCGGACGGAACGGTTTCCTATTACAGAAACGGACGGCTCATTCAGTCAAAATCGGGAGTGGGTTCTCTTACGGATATAAAGGACGAGCTAAACTACATAGGCAAGTCCCACTATGACGGCGACGCGTATCTCGCGGCGTCGGTGGACGACTTCCGCGTGTATAATACCGCGCTTGACCGTGATGAAATATGCTCTGTAATGGCTGAGGGCGAAATCAGTCCCGAAATACTTTTAAGCTCCTACTCCATAGAGGACGGACAGATTATAACAGGCGATAAAATCGACCTTCCGCGATTTGACGGACTTGTATGGAAGGAGAAGGACAATCTCGGACTTATCGACGTTGAAACGGGCGCGGTTAATCATAACGATAAAACGGAGCAGGTAACTCTCGCGGCTGACGCGGACGGGACTGTGCGCGAATATACCGTCTACGTCACAGGCACGGGCGAAAACCCGTATACGGTAAATATTGACGCGGCGGACAGGTCAAAGGACGTTTCCGACATTATGTGGGGACTGTTTTTCGAGGATATAAACTCCTCCGCTGACGGCGGACTGTATGCGGAATTGGTTGAAAACGGCTCGTTTGAAACGGACGACCATATGTATTCGTGGGAAACTGAGGGTGATGTAGAAACTGACGCCGAAAACCCGCTTAATGAAAATAATCCTACTTATGTTACGCTTGGCGCGGACGC
>CAZWMB010000100.1:0-4159 GCA_964634635.1 uncultured Lachnospiraceae bacterium | reverse complement strand
GCGGTGAGGAAACGGCTCTTATGACCTCAATCGAAGGTCATCGCGGCGAGCCGAGACCGCGTCCGCCGTTTCCCGCGGTAAAAGGTCTTTTCGGCAAGCCGACAATACTCAATAACGTTGAAACCTACGCCAATGTCTGTAAGATAATTCTTAACGGTCCCGAATGGTTTGCTTCCATGGGTACGGAGAGGTCGAAGGGAACGAAGGTATTCGCGCTCGGCGGCAAGATTACAAACGTAGGACTTGTTGAGGTTCCCATGGGAACGACGCTTCGCGAAATCGTTGAGGAAATAGGCGGCGGCGTACCCAACGGCAAGAAGTTCAAGGCGGCGCAGACGGGCGGACCGTCGGGCGGATGTATTCCCGCCTGTCATATTGACGTTCCGATTGACTACGACAACCTCATAGAGCTTGGCTCAATGATGGGCTCGGGCGGACTTATCGTTATGGACGAGGACACTTGTATGGTAGACATCGCTAAGTTCTTCCTTGAGTTCACGGTTGACGAATCATGCGGCAAATGTACGCCGTGCCGTATCGGAACGCGCAGACTTTACCAGTTTATAGACAAGATTACAAAGGGCGAGGGCGAGCTTGAGGAGCTTGACAAGATTGAGGAGCTGTGCTCTCATATGAAGTCGACTTCGCTGTGCGCTCTGGGTCAAAGCACGCCTAATCCCGTTATTTCGACAATGCGCTACTTCAGGGACGAGTACATATCGCACGTTAAGGACAAGACCTGCCCCGCGGGCGTATGCAAGGATTTGCTGTCCTACGAGATTATTCCCGCCAAATGCAAGGGCTGCACGCTTTGCGCGAGAAACTGCCCCGTCAACGCTATTTCAGGCTCGGTCAAAGCGCCGCACGTTATTGATAAGAGTAAGTGCATAAAGTGCGGACTGTGCGAGAAAAACTGTAAGTTCGGCGCGATAGTAAAGAAATAAGGGAGGAAACAGAAAATGGTAACATTAAAAATAAACGGCATAAGCGTTACTGTGCCGGAGGATTACACCATCCTTCAGGCGGCAAAGGAGATAAATGTTGAAATTCCCTCCCTATGCTACTTAAAGGATGTAAACTGCATCGGCGCGTGCCGCGTGTGCGTTGTCGAGCTTGTTGAAAGAGGCAGAAGCCGTCTTGTGGCGTCCTGCGTTTACCCCGTCGCGGAGGGTATGGAGGTTTATACCAACACTGCCGCGGTAAGAACGTCAAGACGTACCACAATTGAGCTTATCCTCTCAACTCACCATAAGAAATGCCTGTCCTGCGTGCGCGGCAACAACTGCGAGCTGCAGAAGTTAGCGTTCGACTACGGCGTCGACGAGGACCGATTTGCTCAGGAGGAAATTCAGTACGACATTGACGACGTTTCCCCGTATATTGTACGCGACAACAACAAGTGTATAATGTGCCGCCGCTGTACCGCGGCGTGTAACAACGTACAGACCGTAGGCGCGATAGGCGAGATTGCCAGAGGTTATAAGGTACATATAGGCAGCGCGTTTGAAAAAAGTCTTAACGATTCTGTCTGCGTGGGCTGCGGACAGTGTGTTGTCGCCTGTCCCGTCGGCGCTTTGAGCGAAAAAAGCCAAATTGACGTGGTTTGGGACGCTATAGCGGATCCGACGCAAAAGGTCGTGTTCTTTACGGCTCCGTCAATCCGCGCGACGCTCGGCGAGTGCTTTGACATGCCCGTCGGCACAAATGTGGAGGGTAAAATGGTTACGGCTATAAAACGCCTGGGCGCCGACAGTGTATTTAACATGGACGTTACGGCGGATCTTACGATTGTCGAAGAGGCGAACGAGCTTATAGAGCGTATTCAAAAGGGACAAACGCTGCCTATGTTTACAAGCTGCTGTCCGGGCTGGGTAAAGTTTGTCGAACATCAGTATCCGGAATTTATTCCTAATCTGTCGACATGTAAGTCGCCGCAGCAGATGTTCGGCGCTGTACTTAAAAATTATTATGCTCAAAAACACAGTATCGACCCGAAGGATTTATTTGTAGTAAGCGTTATACCGTGTACCGCGAAAAAATTTGAATGTACAAGGAGCGAGGAAAACACCTTTAGCTTCTCGGACGTTGACGTATCCCTGACCACACGCGAGCTGTCCAAGATGATAAAGGGAGCGGGACTGAAGTTCACCGAGCTTGAGGACAGCGAATTTGACAATCCGTTTGAAACCGCGACAGGCGCGGGAGCGATATTCGGCGCTACCGGCGGAGTTATGGAGGCTGCTCTGCGAACAGCCGCGGATATACTCAACGGCGGCTCTAAAAAGATTGAGTTCAAAGAGGTGCGCGGTACTGCGGGTATTAAAGAGGCTGCCTACACCGTAGGCGGACAGAAACTCCGCGTGGCGGTAGCGTCGGGACTCGGCAACGCCAGAAAAATTCTCGACGGTATAAAAAGCGGCGAAAGGCGCTATGATTTCGTTGAAATCATGGCGTGTCCGGGCGGCTGTGTCAACGGCGGCGGTCAGCCTGTACAGGGCGACAGCGTGAGAAACTACGTCGATTTAAAGACGCTGCGCGCAAAAGCGCTTTATGATACTGATAAAAAGCTCAAATACAGAAAATCGCATGAAAGCCCTGTTATGCGGACGCTGTACGACGAGTATTTCGACGCGCCGGGAAAGCACCGCGCGCACAGACTCCTGCACACTACATACGTGAACAGAGGAAAGTATTGATTTAGCGAATTAAGAGGACGCCGGATTTTTATGTCCGGCGCCCTCTTTTGTATTGTGTTAGGTTCCGTGCGTTAAATTTAAACGAAACAATTATAAAATATTCAAATAAACTATTGCATAAACGCTTGCTTTTCGTGGGCGAAAAGCCGCTGAATTTGAGGTGTGCGTATAGGTATATTGCCGCTCAAAAAAACCGTTTTTTTATTATTCTACGCAAAAATCACTCCGCGAAAAAACGGAGTGATTTTTGCTTGCATATTAAATTTTAATTATTTCATCAATTCATATATTCTCACAAACACCGCCGCGGCTTCGGCGCGGGTCGCGTTATTCTGCGGCGCGAAGGTGTTATCCGTATTTCCCTGCAAAATACCGTTTTCCGTATTCCAGATTACCGCGTCCTTTGCGTAGTCGGAAATATCCGCGCTGTCGGCGTAGCTTACGCCGCCGTTTACGCTTGTATCGCAGGCGTGGGTTCAGCCGTCGGCGTTGCCGTGGGAGCGGGCGTTAGCTTCGAAATTATCACCGTAACCGTGCCGTATTCTGATGTGTATTTCTGCGAGCCTTCCGTCGTTTCCGTCGGCTCAATTCTCTCTCCCGCCGTCCATACGCTTTTGTTTGTCAGAACGGGGAGCGTTACGCTGTCGATATGGGAACCGTTGTTTTCGCAAACGCGCTCCACCGTACCCGTCGCCGTTTCGGTCGGCTCGGTCGTGATAGTCCACGCGCCGTAGCTGTGCGCGTTCGTCTACTTCGATTTCCTCTGTTTTAGTCTCGCCGCACACCGTGCAGGTGTACGTTTTCACGCCCTTTCCGGTGCAAGTCGCCGCCTTTGTGATAGCTCCGTCGTTCCAAGCGTGACCCTTTTTCTCGATTGTTTTCCGTCTATCGTCCATACCGTAGCAGCGCCTTCCGTGCCGCCGATCCTTTGCGCGTATGACTCCCATGTATAGCCTTCGCCGGTTCCGGTAAAGACAATATCTCTCAAAAGCTCGATTTTGACGTTTGCCGCGTTTCCGACGTAGTATATCGCCCTGTAAAAGCTGTCCTTCGTCCATGTTTCGCCGCCGTCGGTGCTGTAGCGCGCCTCAGGATTTCCGTCGGAAGATGTATCGTTCGCGTTCGCCGTCTGCGGCAGGACGATAAGCGGTAGTATCATACTGACCGCCGTGATTAGTGATAAAATTCTTCTTTTCATTTGGTAATACTCTCCTGTTTTATGCTTTTTATTCAAAATTTTGTGCTTATCTTTATTTTATCACGTTCACCCGTGAACGAGTCGATAGCTTTTGAAAAATTTTTCTTTATTTCTTTATTTTATATATTTTTTTCGTAATTTTTCTATAGCTTTCCCTTAATTGACATAGAATTGAGAAAATATGGGTGTAAAAAGTGTGTGTTCCGAATAAAAATATGCGAAAATAAAAAACGGCTGTTGACAGCCGGAGAAAAGTATAGTATAA
>CAZWMB010000099.1:0-4189 GCA_964634635.1 uncultured Lachnospiraceae bacterium | reverse complement strand
AGATTAAGGGTCTTGACAATGTAGGCGATTTGACGGTATTCCACGCGGGTACGGCGGTAAAGGACGGTAAAATTGTCACAAACGGCGGACGCGTGCTTGGCGTTACCGCTGTCGGCAAGGATTTGGACGAGGCGATTAAGAACGCGTACGCTGGCGTGGCGAAGATTTCCTTTAAGGACGAGTTCCACAGAAGAGATATCGGAATTAAAAAGTACAATTAAAAAAGCAAGACCGCCCGAAAGCGGTCTAAAGTAAAATAGTATGGCAAACATTACGCCGCGTTTTGACGCATAAAAAATGCGCCGCCCCTAAAAGCAACGCATAAAAAATACATTGCTCTTATCGGTTGCAACGCCAATTAAATAACATTATTAACCATTAAAATCAATATGCATTAAAAAAGCATGTATTTTTATCAAAACACAAAAAAACATATTGATTTTAAATTTATAAATTATTAAATTAACGTTGCGAGAACATTATAACATATAAGCTTTAATTTGTAAAGGAAAAGATTATGAAAAGAACAGATTACATATCGTGGGACGAATATTTTATGGGCATAGCGCTTTTATCGGCGCAGAGGTCAAAGGACTCCAACACGCAGGTCGGCGCGTGTATAGTAAACAGCGAGAATAAAATTCTGTCGCTCGGCTACAACGGTATGCCGATAGGCTGCGACGACGACAATATGCCTTGGGAACGCGAGGCGGAAAGCCCGATTGACACAAAATACATGTACGTTTGCCATGCGGAATTAAACGCTATTTTAAACAGAAGCTCAGGCTCATTGTCGGGCGCAAAGCTTTACGTTACGCTTTTCCCCTGTAACGAATGTGCGAAGGCGATTATTCAGTCGGGCATACGCGAGATTGTGTATATGTCGGACAAGTATAGCGGCGCGGACAATAATGTCGCGGCAAAGCGCATGTTTGATATTGTCGGCGTTAAGTACCGCAAGTACGAACCTACCGATAGAAAAATCGAATTGACCCTGTAACGGATTATTCTTTTTTAATTTACCTCTTTATGCGAGCGGGGGTCCGTTCAGCCCGCGCTTTTATCGGCGTTGACCGTCGCCGCGCCGTTTATTTCCGCCTTAATTCCCCGGCCTGTCGGCAGCCGGTCGCCGGCTGTGTCAATTATGCCGCTGTCGCCCGCGATCGCGCCGGCGCGTACTGCCGTGCCGTTTTGTCAAAAAAGTCGATATGTCCGAAGCGTATCAAATTTATTTGCTTTATTCGGGAATAACGGAATAGTCGTATTGACTTTCAAACACGTCCTCCAATCCCTCCGTTATATAAATACGGTTATCGTCGGTCACAAATATAACGTCAAAGCCTTCACGCGACCTCCGGTATTCCGTTCCCTTATCAAGCCCCATAACAAACAACGCCGTTGATAAGCCGTCCGCGAGCGTCCCGTTATCACTTACAACAGACACCGATTTTACACCGCTCCGCGCCGGATAACCGGTTTTGGGATTGATTATGTGATGATATATAGCTCCGTCCCGCTCAAAAAAACGCTGATAGCCGCCGGAGGTGATAACCGCCTTGTCGGATACGCTGACATAGCCTATATACGTATCGTCGTCGGGATTTTGTACGGCTACCTTCCATTCGCTGCCGTCAGGCTTTTTGCCGAGTGTCTGAACGTTTCCTCCGAGCGATACAATACCGGAATTTACACCGTTATCCTTAAATATGTCCATAATTCTTTCGGAAAGATAACCCTTTGCTATTCCTCCCAAATCAATCTGTGAATTGTTGCTTACGGAAATCACATTATCATCAACCGAAATATTTTTATAATCGACCCTTGATAATTCCGCGGAAATTTCATTTTCGGACGGCACATAGAAATTCTTTGTATAAAATCCCCATAAATCCATCACCGGAGCAATCGAAATATCAAAGGCGCCGTCTGTTGACGAGCATATTTCAAGAGCGTCCTTTACAAGCGTTGCCGTATCGTCCGATACCTGAGCGCTCTTTTCGCTATTCACCTTATAAATTTCACCGCCCTTGTCTCCGCGTTTCAGCATGCTGTCAAGACGTTCAATTTCCCGCTCGGCAGCGTCAAGAGCCTTTTGGGCGTTTTCACCGTATGCTTTCAGCGTCATTACCGTGTCCATTGCGTATACCGTTTTTTCCGCTTCATTTTCCGGAGCGGAGGCCGTATTTGACGCCGAGCAGGCCGATAACGCCATAACGCATATAAGCGCCGGAAATAAATCGCTTAATTTCAAGACCGCTCCCTCCCGTGTGTTCGCCGCCGGTATATACATAGCCGTCGAATGATTTTAATAAGCCCCCGCAACCGCGTCTGTTTCCTCTTTTTGAGCTGTAATTATTATTGAAAGCTTATGAGGCAGACACACAATCGGTACCGCTCCGTTGTCTATATATCCCTGATTTACACAAATCCTATCCGGACAGTCCGCGTCGATAACCGCAATACGTCCATGCTCCGCTCTTATTGTGTTGCGGCCTCCCGATTTATCCGTAACATCAAATTCATATGCCTCGGAAACCTCCGATAAATTTATAGTTCTTATCACATTGTCGCCTTGCCTTATCTGCGCAATTACGGCTTCTTCACCGCTTTTACCGCGCGCAATCCATATTATTGCGCACAGCGCGCACAGCGCGGCAAAAATCGATATCCATTTAATATTACTTTTCATCCTCGATACTCTTTACAGCGCCGCCGTTTCCGGTAAATTTACGCGCCGCGCGCTTTATAAAATAACGTATAGCTATAAAAATAACCGCCGCTAAAATTATACTTAAAGCTTCTGTTAACACAGCAATCGCCTCTAACGTCATTTTGTCGGTTAGTTTTAGCTAATCTCTATTACCCTTGTGTTATATTCTTCTGAATATTTATTGTCAAGATATTTAAAAAATTATTTTTTATCCTTCAGCAAATCCCGTATCTCACCCAGCAGCTCAGCCGGAGTAGGCTCGGGCGGCTTTTCCTCCTCCAAAATCTCTTCCTTTCTGATAAATTTATCATGCATCGTATTCATAAGCTTTACGATACAGAAAATCGAAAAGGCAATTATAAGGAAATTCAATATCTGCTGCAAAAAATTTCCGTACGGTATAACCAGTCCCGCCGACGACTCGCTCGGCTCCATCACCGTAACCGCGAGCTTTGAAATGTCAACCTTGCCGGTAATAACGCTGATACACGGCATAATCACATCCGCTACAAGCGAGTCCACAATACTCTTGAACGCGCCGCCGACAACCACGCCGACAGCCATGTCAACAACATTTCCCCGCATTATAAACGCTTTAAACTCATTAAAAAATTTCATAATCAGACCTCCATTTTCTCTTCAAGGAATTTTTCAAGCTTGTCAATTTTAATTCTCTGTTGCTCCATCGTGTCGCGGTCGCGCACTGTAACCGAGCCGTCCTCCGCCGAGTCAAAATCGTACGTTATGCAATACGGCGTGCCTATCTCGTCCTGACGGCGGTAACGCTTACCGATTGAACCGGCGCTGTCATACTCGCAGTTAAACCTCTTTGAAAGGCTGTCATATATCGCCGCCGCGCCCTCCTCAAGCTTTTTGGACAGCGGCAGTACCGCCGCCTTAACCGGCGCGAGCGCGGGATGCAGGCGCATAACGACTCTCGTGTCGCCGCCCTCCAGCTCCTCCTCGTCGTACGCCTCGCACAAAAACGCCAGCGCCGCTCTGTCCGCGCCCAAAGACGGCTCGATACAATACGGAACATACCTCTCGTTTGTTGCCGGGTCGATGTACTCCATGCTTTCGCCGCTGTGATTCATATGTTGCTTTAAATCATAATCGGTTCTGTCGGCAATACCCCACAGCTCTCCCCAGCCGAACGGAAATATAAACTCAATATCCGCCGTGGCGTTTGAATAGAACGCCAGCTCCTCCGGGGAATGGTCGCGGAAACGAAGGCTTTCCTCTTTTATGCCGAGACTTAAAAGCCAGTCCATACAGTATTTTTTCCAGTAAGCGTGCCACTCCAAATCCGTACCGGGCGCACAGAAAAATTCAAGCTCCATCTGCTCAAATTCGCGCGTACGGAAGGTAAAGTTACCGGGGGTAATCTCGTTTCTGAACGATTTACCGATCTGTCCGATACCGAACGGTACCTTTTTACGGCTTGTACGCTGTACGTTTTTAAAGTTTACAAAAATACCC
>CAZWMB010000098.1:0-4252 GCA_964634635.1 uncultured Lachnospiraceae bacterium | reverse complement strand
TCACTCCTTTATAATACTTATTTGTAATTATTAAATTACTTTTTATCAATCCGTCGCATCCTGGCCCGAGCTACCGCTTGAGCCGCCATCCGAGCTTCCGCCGCCTGAGCTACCGCCCGAGCTGCCGCCTGAACTACTCCTGTTTGAGCTTCCGCCGCTTGAGCTGCCACCGCCCGAACTGCCGCCGCCTGAGCTACTCTTGTTTGAGCTACCGCCCGAACTGCCGCCCGAACTGCCGCTATTTGAGTTGCCGCCGGTTGAGTTTTTGGTCTTTGACGAGCCACTGTTACCTTGGCTCTCCTGCCTTGCCTTTTCCGCCTCATCGGCAAGCCTTTTTACCTCCGCTTCATATTCCGCCTTCGCGTTATCATAATTCGCTTTGGCGATATACAAGTCAATATCGGCGTTACCGGAGAAATATTTTTCCCTGTACTCGATTATAGCGCTTTGAAGTGCCTCCGCCTTTTCGGCGCGCTCCGCGCTACGCTCTCTCGCGAGCTGTGCTACCTTCTCAGGATCGTTTTCGCCGCTTTCATCCCTAAGGCTGATGTTATACGCTTCGTTTCTCAATCCCTCAATGACGTCTATCTCGCCTCTTGCCGCTTCTTTGGCTGTTTTGTATAAATCATACGCCGCCTGCAACGCACTCCTCTGTGAAATGTCCTGCAAGCCGGAATCCCATTCGCCGAGAGGATAGTCCGCATCGAGCTTTCTATAAAGCTCTTGTATCTGGGCCTCAAAGCGTTCGTCCTCGCTTATATTATCGATATCGCTCAGCTCCGATTCACTGATGTCCGGAGACAGCCTGCTTAAAAGCGCCTTATCCGGCTCTGAGATTTCTATCGCTATGCCCGCGTATTTCTTGTTAATACTTATCATAGGCTCAAGATAAGAGTTGTAGGCATAAATCACGCAAGCTATAACGACAGCCGCCGCGCCTATGGCGATATATGTACGCGGGCGTCTTAAAGCCCTCAGCACATAGGGCTGTGTCGGTATCGCGTCAATGACTTGCACGGTGATATTATCGGCGCCGCCCACCTTCTTCGCTGTCTCGACAAGCGCGTTGGCAGCGTCGACGGGGCTTTTGTTACTACTGAGAAACGAGCCTATCTTTTCATCGTCGAGCATATCCGTAAGACCGTCGCTACATATCAGAAATCTTGTCTTTTCCGAAATCCTCATCGGCTCAATTCCGCAATATGGGGTGACGGCACCAAGCTCCGGCGATACACCCAGATATCGGGTCAGCACTCCCTTTCCGCTTGACTCGTCGGTGTGATCTTGAGAAATTTGAACAGCCTTGTTCTTTTTAAGCATATAAACGCGGCTATCGCCGACGTTGACGGGGATGACCCTTTCTCCGAAAAAATACAGTCCGCCTATAGTGGTGCCCATACCGCGCAGCTGAGGATTTTCGTCGGACGCATAGCTTATCCCGTTACTTATCTCATTGATTAGGTTATTAAAGTATTCAACAGCTTCGCCGTACTTGTTTACCTCCGTGATGGATTTGTATTCCGCTTGCAGAGCCTGAACTGCGATGTATGAGGCGTCCTCGCCCGCGTTATGCCCGCCCATTCCGTCACATACGGCGAAAAACGCGTTATCCGAGCCTTCAATGACAATCGGTTTATTTTCAAGCTCTTTATTCAGATTATAAATATTTACATATTTTTCTTTAATATTCATTCCGGGAACAAACAAGTTATCTTCATTGTTTGCGCGTTTCATTCCGATATCCGAAATTGCCGCGACATTAAACCTCAGTTTTGCCATGACTTCCCTCCCCATATTGTCATGATTAAAAATATAAATACAAAAAATTTAAATATTTTTATTTTGTCAAATTCTTTCTCAGTCTTTCAGTATCGCCCTATTTTACAATTATATTGCCAACACCGACACCATGATAGTCAGCGTTATTTGTTACAATTTTTAACTGCAAACCATAGCTTACGGGTATCGAAACTGTCTTTGGCATTTCCTCCGGTTCAAGCTCAACCGTCATTACGGTTTTGCCGTCTACAATAAAGGATACCGTTTTTTCTCTTTGATTGTCTTGAATATGTCCGATTGTACATTCAATCGTTGAATACTTGCTGTTAAGATTAAATAGCGCATATCCGTTATATGAAAGTGCCAGACCATTGCTATATTTTTCACCCGCCATTTCAAAGCTTTTTCCCTCCGAGGATAAATAAGCATCACAGTAATACTCCTCATACGGCTGGCATACGTCAAGTAAAGATGTTCCGCTTGCCACCAAATTATCCCACAGGTATACGCTCTTTGTATTGCCGTCCCATGTCACGTCCATTCCGGCGATATTTGCCGTGCCGCGCACCGGCATATACGTCGTGCCGTTGTAGACAAACGGCTCGATAACGGTGCCATTTGCGTCTTTAAGCTCGCACAGCACGTTATCCTTGTAAACCTTAATATTGTCATACATCACTTCAATATTCTCCACAGCGGTTTTTGCCAATGTCACACCGCCCGTACATAACGCGCCTATCAATATCCCCGCTACTGCTCCCTGTAATCTTTCCTTCATTTAAGATGACCTCCTTATAATTTTTTGCGTGCAAAGCCGTAGGGCCGTATAACCATCTCTCAAAAATCCCATGATAGCACAAATCACAAGCATTTTGTCCGTAATTTGTCTGTAAACTGTATATTTACGGACAAAAAAAGCCTCAATACCGTAATATCAGTATTGGGGCGTCTTTATGACGGCAAAGATTGACGGCGATTAGTTTATGTCCTGATGAATTTCGCCGAGCTTATTCATCTGTTTTTTCTTATAATCGTCAAGCGAGTGCGCATATAAATCAAGTGTAATAGCGACCGATGAGTGACCTAAAATTTCACTCAGTGTTTTGTAATCCATACCGACTTCAAGAGCGCGTGTCGCGAAGGTGTGTCGAAGTGAGTGGTATTTCATATCGGGCAAGCCCGCTTTTGCCAGCACTTTTTTAAAATGTCTTCGGTATGTGCGGACGTCAATAGGTTTTCCGTTTTTTGAGAGCACGTATTCATTTGTTTTCGGGATAGCCCTTAGCTTATCCGCGAGAAACGTCGGCATAGGTATTTTCCGTCTTGAGCTTTCGCTCTTTGGCGAGGTTACGCTTATCCCGTTTTCTGTCCTTGTCTGTGTTCCGACTACGTTTATGGTCATTGACTCAAAATCCACATTATCCAGCTTTAAGGCACACACTTCACCGATACGCAAGCCTGTATACAAGCAAATCAAAATACCTATGTCGTCATTTTCGAGAACCGCTTCAAGCCGTCTCTGCTCACTTTTACTCAATACCCTAACGGTATTTGATGTACGTTTAGGGACTTTAACCTTGCTCCACACATTTGATATCAATCCGTTGTCCTCAGCCGCCGACAATGCAGATTTTAAGATGCTAAACACGCTTTTAATTGTGGTCGCGGACAGTTCAAGCTTGTTTATGAAATTCTGTATAATATCCGGCGTTAGCTTTTTCAGCGAGATTTTGCCAATGCTCGGAACAATTTGATTTTTAATATGGCTTACGTATACCCTCTTCGTTGTCGGCTTCAAAAATGCCTGCGAGTTTATCCATACGTCCATCCAGTTAGCCAGCTTCATGTTTGAGCCGATTTTTTCAGCGTTCAGTTCGAGTCTGCATTTAGCAAGTTTCTCCCTGATTTCAGAATAGCTGCGCGAGTATACATAACCGTATACCGCCTTCCCGCTTATATCATAATATTTGATATAGCGTCCTTCGTACCGTCCGTCCCTGCGTTTGTAAATGTTTTCTCCTCTGCGAGCCATAAAGACACTTCCTTTCATATGACTATAATTTTGACGGAGAATAGAAAATTTTTGAAATATTTGTCAAAAAATTCTATAAAATTGCGCTTAAACGCTTGACATGATACGCCATAAAATGATAGAATAATTATATCATTTTGCAGTGCCGTAAATATTGCGTATCTGTTAAAACTCAATTGTAGCGCGGTTTTTCGTCTTTGTCCGTAAATATACAGTTTACGGATATTTTTATTATATTTTCGCGGAATTCCGTCTCCTAAAAAACAACACAAAAAAGACCTGCCGATGGCAAGCCGTAAACCAATCACAAATATTGTGCGGTATATATAGTATCATATTATTTTATGAAATGCAATCATTTTTCGAATATTTTTTATGAAATCCGAATTTAAATCGGAGCAACGCTCCATCAAGCTTGCTTGAAATGGAGCTTGCGATAGA
>CAZWMB010000097.1:0-4254 GCA_964634635.1 uncultured Lachnospiraceae bacterium | reverse complement strand
TTACCTCTCTTGCCTTCTCGCCGAATATCGCGCGGAGAAGTCTTTCCTCCGCCGTAAGCTCGGTTTCTCCCTTCGGCGTAACCTTGCCGACAAGGATATCTCCCGCGTGAACCTCCGCGCCTATTCTGATAATACCCTGCTCGTCGAGGTCCTTTAAAGAGTCCTCGGACACGTTTGGAATATCTCTCGTGATTTCCTCCGGACCGAGCTTTGTGTCTCTCGCCTCGCACTCATATTCCTCCATATGAATGGAAGTAAATATATCGTCCTTTACAAGCTCCTCACTGATAAGGACGGCGTCCTCATAGTTATAGCCCTCCCACGTCATGAAACCGATAAGAATGTTCTTTCCCAGAGCCAGCTCGCCGTTATCCATAGCCGGACCGTCGGCGATAATATCATTTCTCTTTACTCGCTCTCCCTCAACGACTATGGGCTTCTGGTTTATGCACGTACTCTGGTTCGAGCGCGCGAACTTTATAAGCTTATGCGTATGCTTTACGCCGCTATCACCCTTTATTACAATTAAATCCGACGCGACCTTCTCAACCACTCCGTCCTCCTTCGCGAGTACGGAGCTTCCGCTGTCCTTCGCTACCTTATGCTCTATGCCAGTACCGACAATCGGCGAATCCGTCATTAACAGAGGCACCGCCTGACACTGCATGTTCGAGCCCATAAGCGCTCGGTTAGCGTCGTCGTTTTCAAGGAACGGAATACACGCCGTAACAACCGACACAAGCTGACGCGGCGATACGTCCATGTAATCAATTTTCTCAGGAGCGACTTCAAGTATTTCATCTCTGTAACGCGCCGAAACTCTCTTGTCCAGGAAACGGCCCTCGTCGTCAAGCGGTTCGTTCGCCTGCGCGACAATATACTCGTCCTCAACGTCCGCCGTCATATAGACAATCTCGTCGGTTACTCTGCCGCTCTTTTTGTCAACCTTACGGTACGGAGCCTCAATAAACCCGTACCGGTCAATTCTCGCGAAGGTGGCGAGCGAGGTTATAAGTCCGATATTCGGACCTTCAGGCGTTTCGACAGGACACATTCTTCCGTAATGCGAGTAGTGAATATCTCTGACCTCAAAGCCCGCTCTCTCTCTCGACAGACCGCCGGGACCGAGCGCCGATATTCTTCTCTTGTGACGCAGCTCCGCCAAGGGGTTGGGCTGATCCATGAACTGAGACAGCTGCGACGAGCCGAAGAACTCGTTTATCGTAGCTATAATCGGTCTTATATTTATAAGCGACGTCGGCGTTATGATTTCCAGCTCCTGTGTCGACATTCTCTCGCGTACGGTTCTTTCCATACGCGCAAGACCTATTCTGAACTGGTTCTGCAAAAGCTCGCCGACGCTTCTGACGCGCCTGTTTCCGAGATGGTCGATGTCGTCAATGCCGCCGACTCCGCCGGCAAGACACAGACAATAGTTTACTGACGCGAACATATCGTCCTTCAGTATGTGCTTCGGCGAAAGCTCGTCCATACGCGCTTCAAGCTGCGCTCTTATTTCCTCCTCGCCAGACGCGTTCGCGAGTATTTCATCAAGCACGCTCTTTCTTACCTTGTCGACGTTTATATCGCTTACGTCAAAATCAACAAACTCGTCAAGGTAAACCATATTGTTGGAAAATACTCTTACCTTCTGCCCCTCGACAAGCAGCTCGACCTTGTTTACGCCGGCTCTTTCAATTTTCATAGCCGTTTCCGCGCTGAGAGCGTCGCCCTCCTCGGCGAGTATCTCGCCGGTTCTCGGGTCTGCAACCGTTTCGGCAAGAGTTTTTCCCTTTATTCTCGCCGAGATTGCGAGCTTTTTATTGAACTTGTAGCGTCCGACCCTCGCCAAATCATAGCGTTTCGGGTCAAAAAACATATTCATTATAAGTGATTCCGCGTTTTCCACGTTAAGCGGTTCACCCGGACGGAGTCTTTTGTATATTTCAAGAAGGCCCTCGTCAACCGATTCGGCGGCATCCTTATCAAGAGTTGCAAGAATTTTTACGTCCTCTCCGAACATATCCAGAATTTCAGCGTTTGTACCAAGACCCATGGCTCTCAGAAGCACCGTTACCGGCAGCTTTCTTGTTCTGTCTATTCTTACCGAGAACACATCGTTTGAGTCGGTTTCGTATTCAAGCCACGCGCCCCTGTACGGGATAACCGTCGACTTATATAACGGCTTACCGGTTTTATCGCGCTCAAATTCATAGTAGATACCGGGCGAACGGACAAGCTGGTTGACAATAACGCGTTCGGCGCCGTTTATAATGAACGTACCCTGCTCCGTCATAAGAGGAAAATCACCCATGAAGATTTCCTGCTCCTTGATTTCGCCCGTTTCAGTATTGATAAGCCGTACGTTTACCTTTAAGGGCGCCGCGTACTTCGCGTCTCTTTCCTTACATTCCTCAACGTCATACTTGGAGTTGTAGTCAAGTCTGTAATCAAAGAATTCAAGGACAAGCTTACCCGCGTGGTCGGTTATCGGGGAAATGTCGTGAAAAATCTCTTTCAGACCCTCCTCTAAAAACCATTTGTAGGAATTTTTCTGCACCTCAATAAGGTTCGGCATCTCCAGAACTTCTTTGATTTTTGAGTAGCTGAGGCGCACATTCTTTCCCGCTGCAACTTCATGAACCATTGTTTAAAATCACCTCATCATTATTGTTGTTTAAATATTTCCATTATATACCTTTTCATTCCCAAAATTTTCGGGGTTGCAATTTGTATATATTTGTGTTACAATACATACAATGAATAATGTGAATATTAAGAGGATTGTACCTAATTTTAAAGACTACGGTACAATTTATTATTATAATACAAACCGCGCGGTATGTCAAGGAGCATATCGTATTTTTTTTAATTTTTTGAAAATATTTCAAAAAACTTTGCATTTAACGTATATATGATATATAATAAGATAAAGATTGTGTACGGGAGATTGAAATTATGCCAAAATTTAACTGCTCTATGGATTATATACCGATATCCGCGGATTTTATAGAAAGCAAAATGCCTCAGGCAAACGGAGCGTACGTAAAGGTGTACCTTCTGTCGCTGTCGCTCGCGTACAGCGGCGCGGACATGTCCAACGGCGATATAGCGAAAAAGCTCGGACTTCTGGAGAGCGACGTCGTGAACGCGTTTGAATACTGGAGTAAGGAGGGCGTACTGCGGTACAATGACAGAGCTGTTATGATAGGCGATAACGCCGGCTGCGGCGAGCCTGTCGTCAAAAAAAGCATGGAGGAAATATCGGAAGAGATAACCTCAAACAAGTCTCTCGCCGACCTGTGCGCGTTATCTCAGGAAATTCTGGGAAAAACTCTCCGCAATAAGGACATTGAAACTCTGTATTGGTTCTACGACGAGCTTGGCCTGTCGCCCGAGGTAATCACAATGCTTCTGGAATACTGTGTGTCGAAGGACAAGCGCAATATGAATTATATAGAAAGAGTCGCGATTTCATGGCATGAGAACGGTATTGTCACGATAGACGCGGCGGACAAATTTATAAACGCCGAAAAGGAGAAAAACAGCTACTTCTATGAGCTGCGAAAGCTTTTTGGACTGACGGAGCGCAACCTTTCCAAAACCGAGGAAACTTATTTAAACACCTGGAAAAACGACTACGGTATGGATAAAAGCATGGTCGCTCTCGCGTATGAATACTGTATCATAAATACCGGCTCCCTGTCATTTCCGTATATGAACTCAATTATTAAAAGCTGGAACGTCAAGGGAATTCACACGCCCGAGGCGGCGGAAAAGGATCGCGAAAGCTTTAAGGGCAAGAACCGCGCAGACGGCGAGAGTATCTACGGCGACAACGGCGTCGATTATAACGAGCTTGAAAAAATTATGAGAGATAAAATGTAAGGGCGCAAAAAGAGTTTTTGTAAAAGCTGCGGCGAGCCTTGTCCGCGCTTTCCCTATTGGAAACCTACGTATCGAGTGCGCCGCTTAACGCAGACGGGCGACCAATGGTCGCCCCTATACGCCTTAAATAAGCCTTGCGCGGTCTAACCAATTTGTCGACAGTCCGAAGCCGGGGCGGTTGCTCCGGCTTTTTTATTTTCTGACAACTTTTATAGTGCAAAAAAGTACAAAATAATACAATTATTTACCTTTTGAAAATATAGTAAAAACCGCATAAACACTTGATTTTCAAGCATTTATGCGGTTTGTGAATTTGGTCGGAGTGACAGGACTTGAACCTGCGGCCCCTTGACCCCCAGTCAAGTG
>CAZWMB010000096.1:0-4515 GCA_964634635.1 uncultured Lachnospiraceae bacterium | reverse complement strand
CAGTCGGAGAAATTTTTAAAAGAGATTGAAAGGACTGAAAAATAATGAATTTACCAATGTCATGGCTTAACGACTATATGGACATAGACGTTACGCCAAAAGAATACGCTGACAGAATGACGATGAGCGGCTCTAAGGTCGAGGGCTATGAGAATATGGGAGAGAACGTACAGAATGTTGTTGCGGGTAAGGTGCTGACCTGCGATGACCACCCCGACAGCGACCATCTGCGCGTTTGTACAGTTGACGCCGGTACGGGCGAAAGCTTGCAGATTGTCTGCGGCGCGCCAAACGTTAAGGCGGGGATAATCGTTCCGACCGCGCTTAACGGCGCGGTATTGCCGGGCGGCAAAATAAAAAAGACAAAAATGCGCGGCGTTGAAAGCAACGGTATGCTCTGCTCGCATGACGAGTTGGGTATTACCGAGGAAATGCTCGGTTACAAGCCGGAGTACGGCATACTTATTCTGCCCGGCGACACGCCCGTCGGCAAGGATATAAAGGAAATTTTCGGAATGAACGAGACGGTTGTCGAGTTTGAGATAACCTCAAACAGACCCGACTGCTTCTCAATTATCGGTCTTGCGAGAGAAACGGCGGCCACATTTAATAAGAAGTTTACTATACCCGAGGTTAAATTTACGGAGAACAGCGAAAATATCGCCGACACGATAAACGTCGAGGTACAGGACAAGGACAAGTGCAAGCGTTACTGCGCGAGAATGGTTAAGAACGTGAAAATCGCGCCGTCGCCCGCGTGGATGCAAAGACGTCTTGCCGCTTGCGGCGTGCGTCCGATTAACAATATAGTTGATATTACAAACTACGTTCTTTTGGAGTACGGTCAGCCTATGCACGCGTTTGACCTGCGTGATTTGGCGGATAATAAAATCATCGTTCGCCGCGCCGCCAAGGGCGAGGCTATAAAGACGCTTGACTCTCAGGACAGAACGCTTACCGCAAACGACCTTGTAATAGCGGACGGCAAGAGAGCCGTCGCGATAGCCGGCGTTATGGGCGGCTTTAACAGCGAGGTCAAGGACGACACAACTACCGTTATTTTCGAGTCGGCGACGTTTGACGCGGCGTCGGTAAGACTTACCGCGCAGCGCGTCGGACTTCGCACAGAATCATCCTCAAGATATGAAAAGGGACTTGACTATCACAATACCGTTCCGGCGGTTGAAAGAGCTTGTCAGCTTGTTGAGGAGCTTGGCTGCGGCGAGGTTGTCGGAGGAATGATTGACGTTATGGGCAATGTAACGGACATGAAAGCGCTGCGGTTTAGACCCGATAAAATCAACGCGTTTCTGGGAACAGATATTCCGACAGACGACATGGTTAAGATTTTTGACGCGCTTGAAATTAAGACCGACCTTGATAATATGACCGTCACACCGCCGTCGTTTCGTCCTGACCTTGAGGGAGAGGCGGATATAGCGGAGGAGGTCGCCAGATTTTACGGCTACGATAAAATCCCCGTAACGCTTTTGTCCGGCGAGGCGACATGCGGCAAGAAGAACGCGCGTCAGCAGATGCAGGACAGAGTTAATGAAATTTTGACGGCGCAGGGAATGTACGAGATTTACACATATACGTTCGTCAGTCCGTCAATCTTTGAAAAGCTCAATATTCCCTCTGACAGCAGCTTGAGAGATACGGTTAAAATATCAAATCCCTTGGGCGAGGACACCTCTGTAATGCGTACTACGACAATTTCAAGCATGCTTGATATATTAGCGAGAAATTACAATTACAGAAACCCCTCGGCGAGACTTTTCGAGGTAGGCAAGGTGTTTATCCCGACAGAGGCCGGCAAGCTGCCAAACGAGCCTTTGAAAATCACAATGGGAATGTACGGCGGTAACGCTGATTTTTACGATTTAAAGGGCGTTTGCGAAAGCTTGTTTGGCGGTCTTAACATACAGAAGGTAAAATATGACGCTGTTACCGACAATCCAACGTTCCACCCCGGACGCTGCGCCCGTATAAGCGCGGGCGGCAAGGCGCTTGGTATAATCGGTGAAATCCACCCCTCCGTAAGCCGCGGATACGGACTTGAAACGCCTGTATATATAGGCGAGCTTGATTTTGAGAATATATATCTCAATATGAAGAGGGACGTTAAGTTTAAGGAGCTGCCCAAATACCCCGCCGTTACGCGAGATATTGCGATGCTTGTCGATAAGGCGGTACCCGTAGCGGACATTGAGGCGGTTATAGAGAAGGCTTCGGGCAAGACGCTTGAAAGTCTTATGCTTTTTGACGTATACGAGGGCAAGCAGATACCCGAGGGCAAAAAGAGCGTCGCGTACAGCGCGGTTTACCGCGCGTCGGACAGAAGTCTTACGGGCGAGGAAATACAGAAGGTGTTTGACAAGACTGTAAGACATCTTGAAGGACAGCTCGGAGCGCGGTTGAGATAAAAATAAATCACAAAAAAGGACGGCTAAAAGGGACGGCTCGCCGTCCTTTTAATATTCCATAATTTTCGCTTTTACAGCCGCGCCGCCGACTTCCGCCAAAGCGTATGTGCCGCCGTAGCGTATACTTCCGGGGTTTACTACAACCATTTTTCCGGCGTCCTCGCAGTAGGGCGTGTGCGTGTGACCGAACACCGCGAGCGACGCCCCGGCGCGCTCCGCGAAAGCTTTTAGCGTACGGTAATCGCTCTCGTACTTTACCCTCTGCTCATGACCGTGCGTGATAAACACCGACGCGCCGTCTATATTTACGGTCAGCTTAGCCGGAGCGCGAGAGAAAAAGTCATTGTTGCCCTTGACGTAAAAAAACGGTATGCGGTCAAATATATATGATAAATCCTCGGCGTCGGACGCGTAATCGCCCGCGTGAATAACGGCGTCTACACGCTCCGCCGCGCGTATAACAGAAATGCATCTGTCGGTTTCCCCGTGAGTATCGGCAAAAATCAGAATTTTTTTCATTGCCCCAGCTTCCTTCATACGCCGCAATAAGCCTGAAAACCGCCGTCTACCGGAATGACCGCGCCCGTTACAAAGCCGGACATTGTATCGTCTGCGAGGTACAGGAGAGTACCTGTTAAATCCTCCGGCACGCCGAAACGGCCCATTGGAGTGTGAGCGACAACTTTTTTTGAACGTTCGGTAAGAGAGCCGTCGGGATTTGTCAGCAGGGTTCTGTTCTGCTCGGTTTGGAACCAGCCCGGCGCAATCGCGTTTACGCGTATGCCGCTTTTTGCGAAATGGACCGCGAGCCATTCGGTGAAGTTCGCGATGCCGGCTTTCGCGGCACAGTACGCGCTGACCTTTGTCATCGGGTGGTACGAGCCCATGGAGGCGATATTTATGACCGTACAGCCCTTCCTTCCGAGCATGTCGGGTATAAATGTTTGCGAGGGAAGAATAGTTCCTATTATATTGAGGTCAAATACATAATTGAAATTGTCCTTTTCAAGGTCGAAGAATGAAATCACGTCGGGATTTTCAATATCCCCGTCCTCGAAAAATTCCTTCGTTGTGTTGCCGCGCGGATGATTACCGCCCGCGCCGTTTACGAGTATATCAACCTTTCCGAATACCCTGTTGACCGCTTCCTTAGCCCTTGCGACGCCTTCGGGGTCAACAACGTCGCACTGTACGGCGAGTCCTTCCCCTCCGAGCTTGTCAATCCTGCCGCGTACCGCCTCCAGCTTAGACAGCGTGCGTCCGAGTACCGCTACCTTTACGCCTTGCTCTGCGAGCGCGTACGCGAACGCGGAACACAGTACGCCGCTGCCTCCCGTTATGACAGCCGTCTTACCCTTCAGATTACTCAGCTTATCCATTTTACACAATCCTTTCTTAATATTATATATTACTCGTTCTCCCCCGCGAGCTTTGCCGTCTGGTCGGCGGTGATAAGCGCGTCGATTATCTCGTCCAAAGCGCCGTCGAGGATTTGCTCCAGCTTGTACAGCGTGAGGCTTATCCGGTGGTCGGTGACGCGGCTCTGCGGATAATTGTAAGTTCTTATACGCTCGCTTCGGTCGCCGGAGCCTACCTGCGACTTCCTCTCGTCCGCTATTTCTCTGCGGCGCCGCTCCTCCATGACGTCATAAATACGTGACCGCAGGATTTTCATAGCCTTGTCCTTGTTCTTGTGCTGGGATTTTTCGTCCTGACAGGATACCGAAATACCTGTCGGAATATGCGTGATACGCACAGCCGAGTCGGTGGTGTTTACGCACTGACCGCCGGGACCGCCCGCGCGGAACACGTCAATACGCAAATCGTTCTGATTGATTTCAACCTCAACGTCCCCGACCTCCGGCAGCACGGCGACGGTGACAGCCGAAGTGTGTATTCGCCCGCCGGACTCCGTTTCCGGAACGCGCTGCACTCTGTGCACGCCGCTTTCAAATTTCAGGCGGCTGTACGCGCCCCGCCCCTCGACGGAAAAGCTGACTTCCTTGTAACCGCCTATATCGGTGGGGCTTGAGCTTAAAATATCGATTTTCCAGTTCTTTGATTCAGCGTACATTGAATACATTCTCAT
>CAZWMB010000095.1:0-4588 GCA_964634635.1 uncultured Lachnospiraceae bacterium | reverse complement strand
CATACTCGCTTCTCTATGACGGAGAAAGGATGAATTATTCGGGATGCGTGTTTGTGAACGGCTGGAATTGTTATCTTCTCCGGGGACTTGCCGACAGCGGAAAGCTGGGAATAACGGTTGACTATGACGGGGAAAATGACGTGGTTATGATTTATACGGAATAGGCGGCGGTTAAGCTGAGTATATTGAGATAAGACGCCTTGTTTTGTTAATTATTGATTTCTTGCCGCGTCTGTGATATGATAAGCATATATAATTTACAGACGGAGGATTTTTATGATACGAATTTCCGATATAAAAACCGGACTTGACGATACCGAGGCGGATTTGCGAAAAAAGGTTTTCAGGCTCATTGGCGCAAAGGATGTAAAATCCTTTGAAATTTCAAAAAAATCTATTGACGCCCGCAGAAAACCGGACATTTACTGTGTATACTCTGTTGACGTCGAAACGAAAAACGAAAAGGCGATAGTCAAAAAGCTGAAAAACGCGCGGTTCATTGAAAAAAAGCCTTATCGGTTTCCGGATACGCCGCCTGTAAAAAAGCCTGTAATTATAGTTGGTACGGGTCCGGCGGGATTAGTGTGCGGTCTTACTCTCGCTCAAAACGGCTGTAAGGTTATTTTACTTGAACGCGGCAGGGATGTATCTCAAAGGCAGCGTGATGTGGAGCGTTTTTGGAAAACCGGCGAGCTTGATCCAATCTCAAACGTACAATTCGGCGAGGGCGGCGCGGGTACCTTTTCTGACGGCAAGCTAACAACCGGAATTCATGATTTTCGTATAAGAAAGGTACTGGAGGAATTTCACGCCCACGGCGCGCCAAAGGAAATACTCTATCACGCAAAGCCGCATATAGGCACCGACAAGCTCGCGCCTATGGTAGAGTCAATACGGCGCGACATAATAAATCTCGGCGGCGATGTAAAATTCGAAAACAGGCTTGTTAATATAAAAACAGAGCGGAACTGCGTAAAAGCCGCCGTCGTTGAGGCTCAAGACGGCGAATACGAGATTGAAACGGACAACCTTGTCCTTGCCATAGGCCACAGCGCGCGTGACACTCTGCTTATGCTCAGGGACGCCGGATTGTCCATGGAACAAAAAAGCTTTTCCGCGGGCGTGAGGGTTGAACATACGCAAGAACTGATAAATCACGCCCAGTACGGCAGTAACAGCAGACGTCTGCCCGCGGCGGACTATAAACTGTCGGCGCACCTGGATAACGGCAGAGGCGTATACACTTTCTGCATGTGTCCCGGCGGCGGCGTGATTGCGGCTGCGTCCGAGGAGGGAGGTGTTGTCACTAACGGAATGAGCTGTTTTGCGCGCGACGGCATGAACGCCAACAGTGCGATTTTAGTCAACATCACTCCGTCAGACTTTAGCTCCGACGACCCCCTCGCGGGAATGTATTTTCAGCGTGAGCTTGAGCGGCGCGCCTATATCGCGGGCGGCTGCAGTTATCGCGCTCCCGCGCAGCGTATCGGCGACTTTATGCGCGTTTCCGTTTCCGTCGACGGACAAGCGATAGAACCGACTTACCGCCCCGGCGTCGCTTATACGGAGCTTGACAAGCTTTTTCCCGATTTTATATCGGAGTCGCTGCGTGAGGCTATAAAAATTTTTGACGGAAAAATACGCGGTTTTGCCGACCCCAACGCAATACTGACAGCTCCCGAAACGCGCTCGTCATCTCCTGTACGGCTCTTGCGCGACAAAAAAACCATGCAGGCAAATATAAGAGGTATATATCCCTGCGGCGAAGGAGCCGGATATGCGGGCGGGATAATGTCCGCCGCGGTCGACGGTATAAAGATTGCGGAAATGATTGCGATAAATAACAGAAATAAACAATAAACCCGTACCGAACGACGGCGCACGGACGCCGTCGCCGATACGAAAGTATCCGGGAAAGCATATATGCGTTGTATACAATATATTAAAAGGGGCTGCAGCAGTCTGATTTTTGAAAAATCATTTTGCCGCAGCCCCGACCCCTTTATAAGGTCAAAATTGCGCCGATAAGCTGAATTTGTTAAAAATCTATGGCAAATTAGGCATTTTTTATTCCTGCCAGGTATGGATTTCAAACGAGCAAGCGTCCGCGTCCGAGCCGTTCGAGAGAACGAGCTGTCCGTCTGACGCGGTCAGGAAATATCCGGGCTTGGAAACGCTTTCAAACGAAACCGTACCCTCCGTGCCGTCAATTCCCTCTACCGTCTTAAACGTCATTTTTCTCGCGAGTGACTTTGAAGCGGTATCCTGCTGCGTAAGCACCGCGTTGGTTCCGTCGGCGCATATATACAGTCCGGGCTTATTTACAGACTGTATTGAAACGTAGTTTTCGTTTTCGGAGTCAGCCTTGCCTTGCTCGATTTCCCACCAACAGTCCTCATCTGAGCTTATTTCTTCCGTTGTAGGCTCTCCCGCGTAAAGCTGCTTTTTTATCGGATAATCGGAATCGCTTAATGAATTTGTAAAGCTCTGATGATATATCACCGCGTTTTCAGTCAGTGAAACAAGCAGGCAGGGCGTTCCCGAAATTCCCGTTGACGTTTCCGTCATCGGCTCAACCGTTCCGTCCGCGCCAAACGTCATTTCCTGGACGTTCGCGACGCGTCTGTGTCCGCTGCCGCCGGAAAGCGAGCCGTTATGATATACGAAATACGTCTTGCCGCCGAAGTCAAACACCGCGCCGTGGCTTGTGTTTGACGTTGCCGTAGCGTTCATTACAAGCGAGCCGTAGTCCCATTCGCCGCTCATAATATCGTCCGTCGTCGCGTACGCCCACTGCTCGCGCCAGTCCTTGGCGAAGAACAGATAATATTTACCTGTGTAATTGCCGTCCTCGTCAGCGCGTCTGTACAGGTACGGCGCTTCGGTATATGTGCCGTCAAGACCTGTGAAGGTCGTGCGTACTATGTCCGCGCTTGTAATTGAGCCGTCGCCGTCTTTATCCTTGACGCTTATCATGTCGTCGTTAAGCTCGCAGGTATAATTTTCACCGTTGCCCCAGTTGAGGTAAATATGTTCGTCGCCGTTCTCGTCCGTTTCAATCCAGCCTGTCGGGTCGATGTCGTTCCATGTGCTTGAATTTTCCGTGGTCATAGTTTTTCCGTTTATAAGCGGCGTCGTGCTTTTATTCGTAAACGGACCGGTTGGGGAGTCGGACTCCGCCACGCCTATGCACTGATAACCCGAGTATGTGCTGTTGCCCCAGGTGCAGTAATACAGGTAATACTTACCGTTACGCTTCAATACCTGCGACGCCCACGCGCTGTCGGAACCGCTCGCCCACGGCACGGTGGTTGTGTTTACCGAAAATACGCTGCCGCGATAACCCCAACTTACCAAATCCGTTGAGGAATAGCATAAATACTCGGGAATGTTGTAATCGTCAGTCGCAGAAACGTCGTGACCGACATACGCGTAAACCGTGTCGCCGTCAACGAGTACCGACGGGTCGCCGCCGTAGGCGGTGTTTCCGTCCGCGTCAAAGCCTAAAATCGGATTGCCGCCCGTGCTTTTCTCGATTACCGTAGAGGTCGTAGTTATACGTACCGGATTTTTTGTGCTTTGAGCGGTCTGATTGTTCTTCTTGGCAAAGCTCGCAATGCCGTTTTGGTCTGTACCTGTCATAACAACGGCGCTTTCTCTCTTGTCCTTGTCGTAGCCGGTCATGACAAACAGCGTCATTGTATCGCCCGCCTGATAGAACTCATAATTATCCTCCTCGCCGTCAGCCTCAAAGCTGAGCGTTACCGTGTGGTCGCCGTCAAATTTCCACGTGCCGAGATAATCGCCAATCGTGCCGTCCGGCTGAAGAATAATCCGCGACGAATGAACCGGCAGGTCAAAATCAGACGACGTGCATTTGCTCACATCGGTAACGCCGTCCTTCAAAATAGTATGACCTACGCTCGACAAATCCCAAGCGCCGTAGAGCATTTGCTCGGGAATTTCCTGCTCCTCCTCGCCGGCGTAAACAAGCGGTGAAATTACGGGCCAGCCGTCCTTTGTCCATAATATTTTTTTAACCTGCAAATACGCGACCGCGTCCGCGACCTTACGGCAGTGCTGAACGAGATACCACTGACCGTCGTCGTCCTTAAATACGCTGTTGTGACCGCTGCCGAGATATTCGATACCGTCGCCCAATTGGAACGAGCCTGACATCTTATATCCCCAAAGCTCGTCAAGACTGCCGCCCTCCTTGACCTGATCCGCATACGTCGCGCCGACGGGTCTGCCCTGTTGGTCTAACAGCTGCTTGTGGGGGGCGTTGCCGGAAAGAATTTCGGTGAAGGTTTTGTCGGTTCTCGCGACTCTTATATTGTAGTTCGTGCCGAGCCAGCCGTAGGATGCGAACATATAACGGTAGCCTGTGTCCTCGTTATAAACTGTGTACGCGCCCTCGGGACCGGCAACGCCCGCGGGAGTGGAGTACATTCTTGTGCCGAAGCTCTGACATGAAGAAAGAATAGTCGCGTCCGAGGTGTAATCAACGCCTTTAACCAAGCCTGTATCAGCGTCAAGCTCCGCCATGTGAATACCCTTCCAGAATGAACCCCAGATAAAGTATGTT
>CAZWMB010000094.1:0-4716 GCA_964634635.1 uncultured Lachnospiraceae bacterium | reverse complement strand
GCGCTGACACGGACGTTCCCGCCGGCGACATCGGTACGGGCGCGAGAGAGATTGGCTTTATGTTCGGTCAGTATAAGAGAATTAAGAATATTTACGAGGGTGTGCTTACAGGCAAGGGTCTGACATGGGGCGGCTCGCTTACGAGAACGGAAGCGACAGGCTACGGTCTTGTATACTACGCGGCTGAAATGCTTAAGGATCTCGGTACAGACTTTAACGGCAAGACTGTTGCAATCTCAGGCGCGGGCAATGTCGCTATCTATGCTGCCGAGAAGGTTCAGCAGCTCGGCGGTAGGGTAATAACCGTTTCAGACTCAAACGGCTACGTTATCGACGAGGAGGGTATCGACCTCAACGCCGTTAAGGAAATCAAAGAGGTTAAGAGAGGCAGAATTAAAGATTATCTTAACTACCGTCCGAACGCTAAGTATGTCGAGGGCGCCGGTTTGTGGCAGGCGGTTAAGTGCGACGTTGCTCTTCCGTGCGCTACGCAGAACGAGCTGCTTATCGACGACGCGAAGGCGCTTGTCGCTAACGGCTGTATCGCAGTCGCTGAAGGCGCTAACATGCCGACAACTCTGGAGGCTACACAGTACTTGCAGGAGAACGGCGTATACTTCGCGCCGGGCAAGGCGTCAAATGCCGGCGGAGTCGCTACGTCAGCGCTTGAAATGAGCCAGAACTCACAAAGACTTTCATGGACGTTTGAAGAGGTTGACGAGAAGCTCCACAATATCATGATTACAATTTACAAGAATTCAGTCGCGGCGGCTAAAGAGTACGGCTGCGAGGCCGGAGGCAAGACAAATCTTGTAGCCGGCGCGAACATCGCAGGCTTTCTGAAGGTTGCCGACGCTATGATGGCTCAGGGCGTTTGCTGATTAAACAAATAATTTAAAAGTATCATAACGACCCTCCATTGCTTTATGGAGGGTCGTTTTTGCTTTATGGCAAATAAGCGATTTTCTATAAAATAAAAAGATTAAACGCGCCTCGGTTTTTGCCGGCGGCAAACGCGGCCGGGCAAACAAAGCGCTTATCTTCTCCGCCCACGGGGCGTGCAATAAAGACGCTTGTTCTGATAAAATTCCGATAAAATTTCTTTTACGGAATTGTTTTATGACAGTATTTGTGATACAATATTATAAACCGATATCGATACGGGAGGAATGAAAACGGCAGTCAGACGAACAGCGGGCAGAAACGATCCGGACGATTTATCGCCAAAGCCCGCGCGGCTCAATGACGGCGTACTATTCGGCGAGGTATACTAAATATATAAATGCACAGGTATAAGGACCATGGAGGGGCGTTAAATATGGAAATTAAAGTTGTACATCAGATTATGGAATGGAACGAGGACGTTTCGGATGAAATAAAGACGCTGCTGTGGAGCAAGCGCGTGTGTCTTGTAAATGTCATGGGCTCGCCGGGCGCGGGTAAGACCTCGGTCATCACGTCGGCGATAAACGCGCTGTCCGGTAAATTTAAAATCGGAGTAATCGAGGGCGATATAGCGGGTAAGATTGACGCGGAGAAAATGGAGAGGCTCGGCGTGCCTGTCGTCCAGCTCAACACCGACGGCGCGTGCCACATCGAGGCTATGGCGATACGGAATATTCTGCCGGAATTTGACCTCGACAGCCTTGACGTGATTTTTGTCGAGAACATAGGCAACCTTGTATGTCCGGCGGAGTTTAATATCGGCGAGGATTTCCGTGTCGCGCTTTTGAGTATTCCCGAGGGCGACGACAAGGTTGAGAAATACCCGCTGATGTTCCGTACAACCGATATACTAGTACTGAATAAATACGACATGCTGCCGCATTTTGACTTTGACGAGCCGCGTGTACGCGCGGACGCGCGTGAAATAAATCCCGATATTGAAATTTTCTGTGTTTCGGATAAGCTCGGAGACGGATCGGACGGGTTTTTAGCGGCGCTTTCGGCAAAGATTGAGGCGAAGGTCAATGCATGAGCTGTCAATCACTCAAAGTATTCTGAACATAGCCCTGTCCTCGGCTGAGAACGCCGGCGCAAAAAAAGTTAACGGCATAAAAATAACTCTCGGTGAAATGAGCGGGTGTGTGCCGCAGTATATTCAGGAGTACTTTGACCTTGTAAGCGAAGGTACGATCGCCCGCGGCGCAAGGCTGGAGTTTAAAACCACTCCCGCAATAGCGAAATGCCTGGATTGCGGACACGAAACGCGCCTGATACGCTTTCGTTTTCGGTGTGAAAGCTGTAAAAGCCAAAAGCTCGAAATTATTTCGGGCAAGGAATTTCTCGTCGAAAGCATTGATATAGAGGATTAAAAAAACAGGGAGCATACCACCCTGTCAGACTGTCGACAAATTGGTTAGACCGCGCAAAACTTATTTAAGGTGCGTAGGGGACGGCGTTTTGCTACGGCGTTTGTTGCTTCGCAACACGCCTACAACACGCACGGCGTGTTGTTCACCCCAACGTCCCGCTTGCGACAAAATTTATTTGTAGAAAAAAATGGCCTTGCTATGCGCTTTCTGCGAAAATAAACTCTACCGTACCAACGTACGCCGACGAGTTCATTTTCGCAAAATCTAACCTAATTTCTCGAAGTCTGCCGGCGCGCAGACAGTTTGTCTACACGCTGAACAGGAACGGAATAAACCGTTCCTGTTTTTTGTCGTAATCGTATGCCTACATTCTCAGCATCCACAGTCATCCTTCGGTACGGACGGATCCTCCTGTCCGCACTCTAAGAACTCGCACCTCTCCGGCGGGAAGAACTCGTCAACCGCTGAGTTATTCATAAGGAACCGTTTATCCTTCCTATAAATTTGTAGTGTATTTCAATATTCTGCAAACGTTTACCGTCCGCTGTTTCACGCTCGCTTACAATAATTCTGTCTATCAGCTTATTTAAAAGCGCCTTGTCAAGCTCCCGCAAATTTTGGATTTCACGCAGGAGGTCTGAAAATTGCCGTGTTTTGTTTTCCTCGTTTCCGCAAGCGTCTAATTGTGAATTAAGGGCCGAAATCTTATTTTTTATTTCCTGCTGTTCGCTCTCTAACCGCTTTGACAGCATTGTGAATTTATCCTCCGGCAATATTCCGTTCAGACGGTCATTGTAAAGCGTGCAGAAGCGCTTGTCATACTCCTCCTGTTGTTTTTCGTATTCGCGTATGGCTTTCTTCATTTTGTCCGCGTCCGCGCCGTTTTGCGCGTCATGCTGCTTTTTCAATTTTGCCGTAAACGCTTTTTCGTCAACAGCAAGCTGCGCGATATGCGCTTTTATGTCGTTTAAAACAACATTGTATAAATCATCATACCGTATGTAATGGCAGCTGCACATATCCTTGCCCTTTTGCTTGTAGCGCGTACAGCTCAAAACCCTGTGACCGCTGCCGTTACGCGCCATTGACAGCGTACTTCCGCAGGCGTCGCAGTAAACCAATCCCGAAAACATATGCGTTTCACCTGTATTGCATACGCGCTTGCGCTCGTTGAGCTTTTTATGAGCGTCGTTCCATAGCCGCTCGCTTATAATCGGAGGGTGAGTGTGTTCAACAACTATCCATTCCTCCTCGGGTACTTTTACGACTCTTTTGCTTTTGAAGGATATTTTTCTCGTTTTCGCGTTGACCATTCGGCCGAGATACACCTGATTATTAAGTATCAGCTTCAGCGATATTGCGTTCCAGTTATACGGATTTTCGCCAAGCGGTTTTCCGGCGCGTTTCGCGCGGTATGCGCTCGGGGTCAATATTTTGTCCCGACACAGCTTTTTTGAAAGCCGTTTATAGCCGTAGCCCTCGTATGCTACAAGCTTAAAAATATTTACGACTGCTTCCGCCGCCTCGGCGTCTATTTCTAAAATATTTTTGCTTGCCGCCGACTTTTTGTAGCCGTACGGCGCGTATGCGCCGAAAAACTCACCATTACTCGCCTTAGTCTTAAACGCCTGACGTATCTTTCTTGAAATGTCCGCGGGGTATGCCTGATTAAATAAATTCCGTATCGGGATTATTAAATCGTCATAGTCGTACTCGTTTCGTGTGTCAACATTGTCGCCGACAGCGACAAACCGCACATTCTTTTCGGGAAAATAGTTTTCGAGAAAGTGACCTGTTTCAATGTAGTTTCTGCCGAAACGCGATAAATCCTTTACCACCACCGTATTGATTTTGCCAAGCTCAATGTCCGTGAGCATTCTCCGGAAACCGGGTCTGTCGTAGTTCGTCCCGGAATATCCGTCGTCAATATAGTAGTCATAGATGATAAAACGGTTACGCCTGCAGTAGTCGCCCAAAATTTTTTGCTGTGTTTCTATGCTTACGCTGCTGCCGTCTGTTTCATCCTCTTTCGACAGTCTGCAATAGCAGGCCGCAATATAATTTTGCTCTGTCATTATCTGTAATCATATCTCCTTTCCGAGAAAATGGCGGCATAAATCGTCATAAGCTGCAAGCTTTACTGTGATTTTTTCTGTATCTGTCTAATATTATTTCCTCCAAAAGCTCATTAAGCGCGCGGTCTTTGGAATATTTAGAATGTACTGTGTATTCCGTTCCGCTGTATTCGTATTTTCTCATATATCCACCTCCGCTTTTATCCTTATGCGGATTGAGAATAAACAATGAATAAACAATGAATTGTTTTGGATTGTTTTATGTGATGCCCACGGCTTTTGCCGTATTGACAAAAGATGCAAGTTGGTGTAAAATATAGTTAGGC
>CAZWMB010000093.1:0-4770 GCA_964634635.1 uncultured Lachnospiraceae bacterium | reverse complement strand
CGCTATTTCGTGAAATAATTGAAAATTATGATACTCTTGATATTCCTCAGAAAAACGCCATTTTAAAAAACGTAATCGACAGAGTTGAATACAGGCGCGAAAAATCAGCGCCGGAGGGTGATATATATCTTAAAGTGCATTATAAATAATTTTACCCTGCTTATGTATCATGTCGCAATAGCTGTTGCGATAGCGATACACAATATACCGGAAGGTATTGCTACCTCCGTGCCGATATATTACTCAAGCGGCAGCAGGAAAAAAGCGTTCCGGGTATCGTTCTTTTCGGGAATTACAGAGCCTCTGGGAGCCATAATAGGCTACTTGATACTCCGCCCCTTCTTTAACGACGCCATATTCGGAATACTTTTCGCAATGATTGCCGGTATTATGGTGTTCATATCCATTGAGGAGCTGCTGCCTATGGCGCGCGAATATGAGAAAAGCAAGGTTACAATTATAGGCGTAGTACTCGGTATGGCGATTATCGCGCTGAGTCTGTTGCTGTTTATATAAAATAAAAAAAGCAAAGCCGCCTCGACGCAACAGCGTACTGTGACGGCTTATTATTTTACCTGCCGCCGAGCTTATACAGCATTGTCGCCGCTTCGGCGCGGCTCATATTTTTATTGGGCAGTATTGTATTGTCCTCATAGCCGCTGACAACTCCGGCGGTCACGAGCTTACCCATTCCCTCTTCGGCCCAATCGGGAATGTCGCCGCTGTCCGCGAAAACAGGCGGTGAAACCGCATTGCTCTCGGGCAGTATTCGTCCTAAAACGGTCATAGCCTCGGCGCGGGTTATATTGTCCTTCGGAGCAAAATCCGAGGTACCGTCACTATTCACGCGACCGCTTATCAGCGCCTCGCTGTACACGGCCTTTATATACGGCAACGCCCAGTCGGCTATGCTGTCTGTATCTCTGAAATCAAGCTCTGCCTTCTCGTAGTCGGATGCTTCAAGCCCCATATATTTTGTTATCATTACCGCGAACTGTTCTCTCGTCATACTGCTGTCCGGCCTGAACAGCAGCTTACCGTCCTCCTCCATACCGCTTATAATACCTGTGGCCGCCATATCCGCTATTATCTCCTCAGCCCAGTGTCCTGACACGTCGTAAAACGGATTGGGCGTTTTAGGGTAGTCGGATATATGCACGGGAATTTCCTTACGGCAGTTTCCCGCTGTGACAATAATCGCCCCTTCCTCATTAACGGTATCGGCAAGCGTGAATATACCGTCGTCAGTGATTGTGCCGATATTTCCTTCGACTGACCAGCTATACAGCGTATCTGCCGACAATATTTCCGTACCGCCTACATACGACGCGGCTGAAAGATCGAGCTGCAGCTCCTCATTCGCTTCGGTATATATCTCCAGAACCTCGCGCCAATCCGCCTCGTTGTATAATCTTATCTCGTCCGGCGTTTCATATACCGTGTACAGCGCCGACTTCAGGTCGCCGTTGCCGGCGTATATTACCGCTGTCGCCTCGCCCTCTCCCTTAAGAGTTATAACGCCGTCATTATCGATAGTACTGTCCGTATCGGTGTCAAGACGGTACTCTATATTATAGGGCATATCCATTTTATAGTTAGCCGTATCGTAAACGCTCTCTATGCTGATTGACGTTGTCATGCCCGACAGATAATTTGTATTTCCAACGTCGGCTATATTCACAATCCAGGGTATATCGGTACGCTCGCGGTTATCCTTCAAAAATATGAAATTCGCCACGCTGCGCATGTAGCCGTCGGACGGGGAATTTACCACCATTGTACCGTCCGTTCCCGGAAAATACGCGGATATGGCAGTTGAGCCGCCGCCGTCGAGATTTATCGCGTCAACGCAGCCCAGCTCCGCCATACGTTTAGCGAGCGTGGAAAGCTGCGCGCCGTAGCTGTAGCCGCTCTGACGTCCGTCCAGCGTATAGAATATTATATTCCCGTCCGCCTTTATACCTACGGCCGTCCTCGGGGCCGCGCCCGCCTCAAAGTCCGACTTCACTTCGCCGTTCTCTATCAGTCTGCCCCCTACGCTGCTTATTACGTTTTCCGCTTGCGACCAAGTACCGTCGTCACTCGCCGCGTCATTTCTTATTGTAAGCCTCTGTCCGACAGCAAGACGGCTAAAAAAGTCATAGCGCTCAGCGTCGCCGTCCGTATTCATCACAAACACCATTTTACCGTCCGGTATCTCAACCGCGCCGTTATATATAAATATATCGTCTACGCTGACCGTCATATCCTCGCCAAAACGCAGCCTTCCGCTTTCGGGAGAGCATACCGCAAAAATACATTCGGAGCTTGTCTTTGTGTCCGCTCCGAAGCGATCCGTCAAAAGGTACACGGACGCAAGTCCGGGCTGACACCATTTATTTATATTTGCTATGTCTACGGTACGCTCTCCGTCCGTGAGCGTTGTCACCGGGTCGAGCCATTTTATAAAGGCGCTGCCGTCGGCACGAAAGCCGATAGCGTCCTGTCCTCCCGACTCTTTTGCTATTATTTCACCGTCCGACACAGTATTACCCATCGGTATACCGGTCTGAAACGAATAATAATCTCCGTTTATGCCTATAAGCGGACGCAAACCGTTCTCCGCCATGTATTGCTCCGCCTGAGTTATTGTGCGCGTACCCCATATGCTCGCTCCGTTTACGACTATCGGCACAGCCTCCTCATTGGGCGTGTATTCGACATAATTTTCGGTCTGCTTGCCTACGCTTTCCGAATAAAACTGTATGTTGTGGAAGTATGTAAGAGCTCCCATATAGGTTGTCCAGCCGCCGTCTATTGTTCCGAGTACCTCCGCGGAAACACCGGTACTCATAAACAGCGCAAGCGCCATTATCGACGATATTATTTTTTTCACTTCTCTTTCCCTCCCGTTTTGCGGCATTGCATATAGTATACCACTTTTTCGCTGTAATGTAAATTAAAAATATTGGAATTACAGGCATTTATTCTGTAATTCCAATATTTCGCCGGCCCTTTAATCACTGTCGCCGTAAAGATATACCCACAAAAGCGTCAACAGCGCAATCGCTATTCCGCCGCCCAGACAAACCGCCGGAAGACGTATTCTGTTGCTCAGCGTTTTATCCGTTTTTGCGGATTTATCGGCGGACTGTATTTCACCGTCGGCGTCCTTTCGCGCTTTTTCAAGCTTAAGCGAACCCTTTGAGGCTTTATAGAGCAGGGTATTGCGTGAATAATCCGTTTTAATTTGTCTTAGCTCTATGTCCGAAAGCGGAATACAGTCCGTACGCACCTTCAAAATCTGGTAGCCGTTATCCGCGTCGTCGCTCCGCCTTAAAAGCGCGTAATTATAATACGATCGATCCGTGGAAAAGCGTATATAGTAAATCTCGTCACCCAGATTGTACGCCTCGGAAATCAAATAAAACCTGTCGCCGTTCGGTTCTATGTCAAGCGCGGCTCTGTAATCCTCTATGGCGGTGTAATTCGCAATATCAAAGTCCTCAAAGCTTACCGCGTCTTTCAGCGCCGCCTCAAGCTGCTGCTCGTCCCCGTCGGACAGACGCTCGGCAATATCCTCAAAGGATACGCTGTCGGCCGCCGCGTTCTTCAGCTCGTCAAAAAACTCGTCCAGCGGCTTGTTGAAACGCGATACGTCCACGTCCGGTCTTAATCTGTTATTTGAGAATTCCACAACCGCTATCTCGCTAAGCACCTGCGGCGCGTTGACGTACTCAAACGCGTCGCCGTCTATTACCGTGTAGTAATCGCCGCGTATAAGCCTGTCATTCTCGTAAACCTTGTAGGTAATATAGCGTTTTTCATCGCTCGCTCCGAGCGAAAATACCCCTATCTGACCGTCGGGCAGCTGTGTATAATTTATATCCAGTATCGCTATTCTGTCCGCCTTTTCCAGCTCCTCGTCATATTTCCATACATGACAGGAGGCTGTGCTGTACCCGCCGTCGGCGATAAATATTACAAGGTAGGGATTTTCATTCGCGTCGAAATTCACAATTTCCCCGTATATAACGCCGTCCGGCGGATAATCTTCATCCCGCACCGTGATTGAGTCTCCCGCCGTATCGGTATGCAGAGCGCCGTAGGTGTATATATAGTCGTTCAGTACGTATCCGTATACGGACGACATTTTGCCGACAGGCTCGTCGGCGCGGACGCCGCTGAAAGCAAGGCAGGACAGCAGAACAGTAAACGCGCATATTGATGATAAAATTCTCATTATTACTTTTTTCAACTCCGCGCCCCCTTTTTGTACTTAATTCTGTCTTAGTTGACATAATTCTTTTAATATTATACCGATAACAATGTAACAATTCAACGTGATTTTCATTAAGAGCATATTACAATAATGTGGCATATGGTAAAAACATTTACTTTTTGAAAGGAAATCGGTAAAATAAGGATATAAAAACAGAAGAATAAAAAAATCCAAAGATACATACTCTGCCGCCCGAGCCGCCTAAAGCGCGGCCCGAACAGCCGGGTATGTATTTCGGGTTATTTGTCTGTTTTTGGGGAAGGGGACGGAGATATATCAATCCGTTTTCGCGGTCATAGCGCTCCCCGCGGCGGGTCAGGCGGCGTCGGTGGTGATATATACTATATCGTAACCGTTTTCCTTCGCGTATTCTTCCGCATATGAGCCATACGCACAGTGGATTACCACGTTAGGACAGTCCTCAAAGGTTTTGTCTTCTATCAGTTCAACCGACGGCGGAATGACTACCTTAATGAGCGCATTGCAGCCCTGAAATATTTTGTTAAGGT
>CAZWMB010000092.1:0-4924 GCA_964634635.1 uncultured Lachnospiraceae bacterium | reverse complement strand
ACCTCAACGTAAACTACAACAGTACAAATAGGAACAGTAACGTCGGTTCCCGCCTATCTGGACAAAAATAATGCTTGATGTTAAATTCCGCGGCGCTTGCCGAAAAACGTGGAACACAGGGGACGGCTTAGTAGGTTATTCTCGAAAAGCCGCAAATCAATATAAATCGAATTAGGGAGGTTATAAGAGATGAAACCAAAAAGCGTAACATCAAAAGCAGAGCCGGAGCGGTTTAAAATAACGCCGCTTGGACACGGACGGTTTGATGTCCGAATATCGGAAAACATCACAGAGGAAACGGCGGAGCGGAAAACGCGCGACGGCGAAACAACAGAAATCACACAATATAGACACAATTTATACACGGCCGTAGTCAAGGCAGACGACTACGGCTCTTTAATTGCCGGAATAATTCACCTAAAATACAGTCTTGACGATGAAAGCGCATTGATAAACAAAGGCATTGCCGATGCGGAAAACGCCGAATACACGGCTTACAGAGAGTTTGTCGGCGCGGTCAAGGTTGAGGCGGCAAAGTATTTTGACAACGAATAGGAGGGCGGAAATGGACAACGAGGCGGAAATGAGAGAGCGTATGGCGCGGACGGAACAGGATTTAAGCTCCGTCCACCGGCGCTTGGACAATATCGAGAAGCTGACGGAGAGCGTCCACACGATAGCGGTCGAGGTCAAGGCTATGCGCGAGGACGTCAACGAGATAACAAACAGGGTTGACGAAATAGAGAAAAAGCCTATAAAGCAGTACGACAAAATAAAATCCACTATTATAACGGCGATAATTACAGCTGTTATATCAGGATTTGCCGGTGCGCTTATAGGGCGTTTTATTTGAGGATAGGGTTATGAAAAAGGGTTTATTTTCGCGGGTTATAGTCGTATTCTGCATTTTGGAAATGACGGTAATGCAAATCTGGAGTATGCGGATAGCAAGCCACAACAATTTTCTCACAACGGGGTTATTGACGGCAAATCACAGCGTTTTCGGCGGCGAGCTGTTACTGTTATGCCTAAAACGGATATTCGCGAAAAACGACGAAAAAGGTAATGATATAAAGGGAGATGATACGGAATGAGTGAGGTTATAACAAATTTGATTTTGGCGGTTATAGGGGTTGTAGCGACGGCGGCGATTACGATTATTATTCCCGCGGTCAAGGAATGGCTGTCAACTGTTACCACAACGGAGCAGCAGGAGATTATATCAATACTGGCGAAGACGGCGGTTTATGCGGCGCAGCAGCTATACACGGAGAATGAGGACAAGCTCCAATACGCGCTTGGCGAGGTTCTTGCGGCGATTAACGAAAGAGGTATAACCGTCAACGGGAATGAGATACGCACGGCAATCGAGGCGGCGTTGAAGGAAATTAAAGTAAGCGTTTCGGAAAACGGCGGAGAATGGTAAGAGGTGACAGACAATGGAGTGTAATTAGAGCTGGAATTAATTTGAAGGAGCTGATGAACATTGACGGCGATTGAAAAGCTGATAAGCATAGCGAAAAACGAGGTCGGCTATTTGGAAAAGGCGAGCAATTCGCAGTTGGACGACAAAACGGCTAACGCGGGAAGCACGAATTATACAAAATACTGGCGCGATATAGCGCCGTCGCTTCAGGGCGAGCCGTGGTGCGCTTGTTATATTACGTGGCTGTTTGTACAGGCGTTCGGGAAGGACAAGGCGGCGGAGCTGTTGAAGCATTACCCGTATGTGTATTGCCCGACAATGGCGAGTCTGTTTACACTGAACGCCAACCCGAAAGTTGGGGATATAGTTATATTTTACCACAGCGGCGAATTTACGCACACGGGAATTGTAACGTACGTGAACGGCGATTACTTTGAGACAAACGAGGGAAACACATCGGGCGGTTCGACGATTATCGCCAACGGCGGAGCGGTGTGCGCGAAGAGCTATTACAACAGTAATTTGCCGGGGACAAAGTTTTGTACTCCGGATTATTCCATTGTAGAAACGGAGGACGACGAAGTGAGTAAAGAAGAATTTGAAAAGCTGGTACAATCGGTAAACAAAATCAGCGCAAAGGTGACGAAGCTTGAAAAGAGCGCCGCCGCGCAGGGTATGAACACCGATATGGTATACAACTATATTGATGATAATATGCCGGAATGGGCGCGCCAGCCTGTTCAGTGGTGCGTGGACAAGGGTATCATTGTCGGCACCGGCGAAGGTCTTGGGCTCACAGACCTTAAACTTTGGGTATGTGTTGTCGTATACCGTACCGCTAAAGTTATTGCGAAGCTCATAAAGGTAAACATATAAGACTATAAAGCAAAGGCTTATAATTTGCCTACTTATTAAATAAAGTCTCAATATGGAGGTTTTAGGAGCCTTCTGGATTGAATCGTAAAGACCCGGGCAGCCGTTTGGCTGTTCGGGTCTTTTTTTATTTTACCGAAAACGGTAAATACGCATAGATGAACTTACTGAAAACAGTAAAATCCCGAGCATTCTGTCAGCTTACAAATTCTGGAAAACTCGATATAATTAAAAATGTCAAGAGGACAAATAAACAAAATTTAGGAGGACAATACAATGAATAACATTGAAAAACTGGAGGCTATTTGTAAGAAGTATGACTTACCCGTATTTGAAAATCCCAAAGACAACTTACTTATGATTTTTGAAGCGGCCGAGCCTACTAAAGAGGAAAAATGGGAGGCTTTGGACATTTATGAAGAGTGGCTTCTCTTCATAAATCAGGAGGATTAATTAAAACTCAAAAAGTTTTTAGGAGGTAATTTAAAATGACAGACAATATGACAGTAAGAGAATTTTGCGAAAGATACCGCAATGGTGAATTTTTAAGCAAGGATAAAGATACTCAAATTGAAGCAGGCTGGTATGATTGGTTTTGTAAAGACACTGCTTTGGCGGGTCGGCTCGCAAAAATTTGGCATATCTTAAAAGGAATTAAAAGTGATTTTATTCTGGATAACTTTAGAGTATGGTTTAAAAATAATTGCCCTATGGTTGGACCGTTATATGATGACGTGCGTTTTGAGCCCTTAGAGGAGAGTAAGCGCGATGAGATGTATTTTGGAGTCAGTATTGACGACAAACGAAATGAACATAAATATGTAATTTTCTCGGCAAGAGCTGATTACGAAAATGAAGCGGTATTTGATAAAGTCAAAGACGTTCGAGATTTTATCAATAATTGGGAAAATACATTAAAAGACCCTTCCTTCTATGAACGAAAAGCAAAGCAGGAGCAAACTATGAGTGAAGTAATTACCGGCTTAACAGAATGCTTAGAAAGAATTAACACTTTATTGGAGGGCAATAATGATTAAACGCAGACCAACAGGGGACGTTCTTTGGTATTTCCCAAATGGAAAACGACCGATTGCGCGCAGTACAAAAGCGGCAAGCGACTTAATTGTTGTTTTGTCGCAAGAGCATACCACGATTCAAGAAGTCCACGACGCAATCACTTACGATATGGAAGCAAAAAATATACTTAAACTTTATATTGAAAAGGGCTATGGCGATTCCGTAGCAAAAGAACTTTTCTGGTAGGAGGAAAACAATGGCTAAACGAGTAGGGGCGCAAAGTTTTATAAAAATCTTCAATAAATTTACATTCCGCTTTTCGCCGTGGGAAGTTTGGAAAGATTTTATTGTTACGCTTGCCTGCGCATTATCGAACTCAACAGACAAACTTCACTATGACGAACGCGAGGCGCTATATATAAAAACTATTCAAAAGTACGATGAAGAAGAAAGAAACATCTTCCCGCAACTCGCGGCGGAAACAGTATTAGCTTTAGAGGAGAATCCAGAACAAGATTTTTTAGGAAACATTTTTATGAATTTGGGGCTCGGCAACAAAGACAACGGCCAATTTTTTACGCCTTATCATGTATGCGAGCTTATGGCAAAAACAACAATCAGCGATATATTGCCGCATATCGAGAAAGAGGGATTTATAAAGGTCTGCGACCCGTGCTGTGGCGCAGGCGCAACGTTAATAGCTTCAATTCATGAAATACATAAACGGCTTAAAGGAAAATACAACTGGCAAAATCATGTACTTATAGTCGGACAAGATATTGATTATGCTACTGCGTTAATGTGTTATATACAATTATCGCTTTTAGGTGCGGCAGCGTATATCAAAATAGGAAATACTTTAACCGAGCCTATATGCTCAAATGACGCGCTGGAGAATTATTGGTTTACGCCGATGTATTTCTCTGGCGTGTGGACTATCAGACGGCTTTTGAGGGGCAAAGAGCTCCTATAAGCATATATAAAATTTTTTAAAGGAGGGTCATACAATGGCTACTATTACAACAAAAGAAACAAAACCCTTTAACTGGGCTACGTTTAATCGCGCTGAGCTAAAGGTCGGAGACGAAATCTCCGAGGTACTTAAAAACGGTGAAAAAGTTGTTTTCGTTGTTATGGACGACGGCGTTATCGGTCTTAAAGACTGCCTCGCGAAAGAGCATTATATGAATAAGGTGCCGACCAACAAAGGCGGCTGGCTCAAATGCGGTATGCGCCGTTATCTTAATGAGGAAATCTTTACGCTTTTGCCTGACAATTTGCAAAGAATCATTAAGCCTCGTACATTCGGTGCAGAGCAGGATAATCTCTGGCTGTTTTCTGAAGCTGAAATTTTCGGCGAGCAGAGTTGGACCGAAAAAGAAAACGACCGCGGTACGCAATTTGAGTATTTCAAGAATCCGTCAAATCGCATTAAATGCAATAAGGACGGCAGGGCAACATGCTGGTGGGAGCGCTCGCCTCTTACGACCCACTCGACCAGCTTTTGCTATGTCAGCAGCGACGGCTACGCCTACACCAACGACGCCAGCTCTTCTTACGGCGTTTGCTTCGGCTTCTATATTTAATCTAAAATCAATAAATCTGCGG
>CAZWMB010000091.1:0-4975 GCA_964634635.1 uncultured Lachnospiraceae bacterium | reverse complement strand
TAAATTCAATCTCTTGCCGCAGGGCAAGGAATGACAAGAGATTATTATTGCGCATGTGCGTTTTGCGAGACACAGTCGAGCAAAAAATCGCACGCGCGAATTTAATCCTGCCGGAGGCTAACGTGAAAGGAACTTTCACGTTAATTCCTTTCTGTGAATTATGCTTAATATAAAACCTTCCAGCGGTCTATATTACTGCTGTCAAACCTAAGCAAATCTCCGAGTATAACCTCCGTGCCGCCGTCGGTATCAACGGAAATCGTACGACTGCCCATGCTGCCCGCCTCAAAGGTTTCTCCCTCCGTGCCGGAAATTTGTCTGTTTACAAGCGAGTTGAGAGTAAAGCCGGCGAGATAGCCTATGTCAACCGGATTCCACAGATACATGTAAGGACATATGCCGCTTTCTATATACTCGGCCATTTCAGAGGGCAAGCCGAGGCCCGTAAGCTTTACATCCGAGCCGGTTTCGCTTATAAGACGTCCCGCCGCTTTCATCCCGACGGTGGTCGGAGCGATAATGACTTTTATATCGCTGTCTGCAAGGAGGGTCTGGGTTTCAGAGATTGATTTTGTCACGTCGTCGTCGCCGTAAACGATATATTTAAGCGGCATGGACGCGTACTTATCGGCGTTTTCCTCATATTCCTTTTTCATGTACTCAATCCATAGGTTCTGATTTGTCGCGTCCTGCGTGGAACTCAGTATCGCCGCCGCTCCGCTGCCGCCGCATATTTCATACGCGGCACGGATAAGCTCCCTGCCTATTTTTTCGGGGTCGGCCTGCTGAACGTGTACCTGACGCGACTCCTTGTTTACAGCCGAGTCGAGCGACACGACCTTTATACCCGCCTCCATTGCCGCCCGCAGCTCGCTTTGCAGAGCGTCGCGGTCATTCGCCGCGATGGCTATACCGTCCACGCCCTCGCTTATCAGAGAATGTATAATATCTATCTGTTTTTCTGCCGTCGCGGTTTCCGGCGTGCGATATACCGCCTTGACGCCGATTTCTCCGCATGCCGTTTCAAAGCCCTCGTACAGCTTTTGCATGTACGTGTTCTGTATGTCCTTGCCTATAAAAGCGTACGCGCCCTGCGACGCGGACACGGGAGACGGCTCCGGCTCGGCGGCGTTTTCGCGCGCGCAGGACGCGAGAGCCGAAGCGGCGGCGGCCGCCGCGATAACGGCGGTCAATTTTTTTACCAACGACTTCATAGTAATTCCTCCTTGTAAATAGCCTTTTATTCCTTGTAAATAGCCTTTTATTTTATATTAAAACATTTTTTCGCGTTTTCATAGGTGGCGTCCTCGATTGCCTGTACGCTTACGCCTTTTATTTCGGCGAGCCTTTCCGCGACATAATGAAGGCGGAGCGAGCTGTTGCGTTCGCCGCGGTGCGGTTCGGGCGTAAGATACGGACAGTCCGTTTCTATGACTATTCTGTCGAGCGGAACATATTTCGCGACCTCCGCGGGACGCGCCGATTTTTTAAAGGTAAGCGAACCGCCAAAGGCGATGTACATGCCCCATTCGAGAATTTCACGCGCCATATCCGCGCTGCCGGAGTAGCAGTGAAACACACCGCCGATCTCGCGTACGCTGCAGCCGCGCAGTATATCCATACAGTCCTTATGAGCGTCGCGGTCATGTATGATAACGGGCAGCTTTACCTCTCTTGCCAAATCAACCTGCCGCGCGAACCATTTTTTTTGCAGACCGCGCGGCGAGTTGTCGTAAAAGTAATCAAGACCTATTTCACCTATCGCTTTCACCTTGGGGCGCCCCGCAAGCTCTTTAAGCGTACTCATATCCTCCTCGCCAAGTCCCTCGGTTTCGTGCGGGTGAACTCCGACTGACGCGTATACAAACGGAAATTTTTCACATATCTCAAATATATCCTCCGCCTCGTAAAGCGAGGAACAGGAGTTCATAATAAGTCCCACATTGTTTTCCGGCATTGACGAGAGAACGGCGTCACGGTCCCGTGAAAAGCGTTCGTCATTGTAATGCGCGTGTGAATCAAAAAGCATATCGGATATCCGTCCTTATCGTTTCTTTTTCGGTAATTATGTAGTCCATCTTTACGTCGTGTTTTTCTGCGGGAACGGCGTCCGTAATCTGAAAGCCGTAGCACAGCCCTATTTTGAGCACGCGGCTGCCGGCGAGGAGCTTGTCGTAGCAGCCCTTGCCGAAGCCGAGACGATTACCGCCGCGGTCAAAGGCAAGCCCGGGGACAAGTATCGCGTCCATTTCACTTATGAGAGCCTCTTTGATTATAGTAGGCTTTTTGATTTTGTAAGCGCCCTCGCTCAAATCCTTTATCGCGTTAAGATAGGACAGCGATAAAAGCTCTGTGTCGGTATGGGTAATAGGTACCGCCACGGCGCAGCCGCGGAACCACAGCTCCTTTATGATACGGATTGTGTCAGGCTCGTTAAACGCGGACAAATAGCTGCACACGGTTCTCGCGCGCAAAAACGGCTCCAGCCTAAAAAGCGTATCGTATATCGCTCCGCTCATCAGCTTTTTTTCCTCACGCGTAACCGCTCGGCGCAGCCCTTTCATTTTTTTCCGAAGCTCGTTCTTGTTCAATACTGCATTATCTCCTTTATTTTATTCGCTGTTTTTCTGTCCTTTAAAGCCTCAAGCATCATAAAACCGAAGTCTGCGGCGGTTCCCGCGCCGCGCGCCGTTATGACGCCTCCGTCCATGACCGACTTGTCCCGTACAAGCTCCGCGCCGTACAAATACTTCTCATAGCCGGGAAAACAGGTTGCTTTTTTGCCGTTTAAAAGCTGCTTTTTACCGAGAATTGACGGAGCCGCGCATATCGCGGCTATATATATACCGTTCGCGGCGGCATAATTTATAAGTCCGTGAACTTCGTTTGACGCGTCAAGAAGCTCGTGACCCGCGCCGCCCGGGAGCATGAGCAGTTCCATATTTTCAGGTACGGCGTCGTTTATTTCAATGTCAGCCGCGACCCTCACCCCGTGCGCGCCGGTGATTTCCTTTCCTCCGACTCCGACAGTCGCAACCTCAACGCCTCCTCGGCGGAGTATGTCCACCGGTTCTATCGCCTCGGTTTCCTCAAATCCGTCGGCAAGCATTACATATACCATAAAACCAAGTCCTTTCAGAATAAATGAAATATTGTACCCTTATTGTAACACGCTTTTAAAAAATTCACAATAAGTTCACACAAAATTTATTGTTAAATTTTAAAAAATTCAGTATAATTAATTAAATAGATTGTAATGCTCGGACAAAAAATTACATATAAATATATGAAGAGAAAACGGAGGAAATTATGGACAAAAAGATAGTACCGGTTGAGGTTACGCCGGAAATGCTTAATATGCTGGAAATATGCAGAAAGAATAAGGTTATCAGACCCGAGCTGTACACCCGGTATGATGTGAAAAGGGGGCTTAGAGATATTAACGGTAAAGGCGTGCTTGCGGGACTTACCGAGATAGGTGAAATTCACGCGTACGACACGCTTGAGGACGGAACGACAGCGCCGTGCGACGGCAAGCTGTACTATCATGGCTACAATGTCGAGGATTTGATAAAGGGCTATATGGACGATAAATGTTTCGGCTTTGAGGAAACCGCGTATCTTCTTATGTTCGGCGAACTGCCGAACAAGGAGCAGCTTGAAGCCTTTAATAAAACACTGGCAAGGCTGCGTACAATACCGCCGTCCTTTGTCCGCGATATTATAATGCAGGCGCCGAGCCGCGACATGATGAACGCGCTTTCGCGCAGCGTGCTGACGCTGTACGCGTATGACGACAAAGCGGACGATATCTCTCTGCCAAATGTACTGCGTCAGTGCTTGCAGCTTATAGCGCAGTTCCCGATGCTCGCGGTGTACGGCTACCAGGCGTTCCGGTATTACCATGAAAACGGCAGCTTTATAGTACACGCCCCAAAGGAGGAGCTGTCCACGGCGGAAAATATACTTCATATGCTGCGCAGTGACAGTGACTACACCGAGATGGAGGCGAAAATTCTCGATATGGCTTTGGTGCTGCACGCGGAGCATGGCGGCGGCAATAATTCCACCTTTACGACACACGTTGTGACGTCCACGGGAACAGATACATATTCGACAGTCGCCGCGTCGCTAGGCGCGCTGAAGGGTCCCAAGCACGGAGGAGCAAATATAAAGGTAACAAGAATGTTTGAGGACATGAAAAAGAATATAAGCAACTGGGAAAGCGACGCGGATGTCGAGCGGTACCTTTTAGACCTGCTTGACAAAAAGGCGTTTGACAACGCGGGACTTATTTACGGTATGGGCCACGCGGTGTACTCAATATCCGACCCGCGCGCGAGGATATTCAAGGCGTCTGTTGAAAGTCTTTCAAAGGAAAAGGGACGCGAGGAGGAATTTGCGCTGTATGAGAAGGTAGAAAGACTGGCGCCGCAGGTTATAGCGCAGAAATGTAAGATATACAAGGGCGTAAGCGCGAATGTGGACTTTTATTCCGGTTTTGTGTACAGTATGCTCGACTTGCCGATAGAATTGTATACGCCGATGTTCGCGGTGTCGAGAGTCGCGGGCTGGTCGGCGCACAGAATTGAGGAGCTTGTAAATCCCGGTAAGGTTATCCGTCCCGCGTACAGGAGTGTCGCGGAGCATAAGGAGTACGTTCCGCTGGATAAACGGTAAAAAACCCCGCCCGCTGTTTACCAAAACGGTTCGGCGGTCAAAAAGGGGCTGTGGCAAAATGATTTTCAAATAACAAAGCGCACAAAAAACAGCCTTAAAAATAACAAAAATCTCTTGATTATATGACCGGAAAGCCATTTTTCAAGAGATTTTTCGCGCAATATTTTTGAGCAAAGCTATTTTGAAACAGCCCCTTTTTTGCGCCGCGGCGGTTCTTATCAAAAGCCGCGGCAATTTCCGCCTCTTACGCGGTATTTACTTAAATCAATACCAGCACATGACTGTCGTCAATACG
>CAZWMB010000090.1:0-5114 GCA_964634635.1 uncultured Lachnospiraceae bacterium | reverse complement strand
TCATATTCTTTTGTTGTTTCCAATTCCTCAAAATAATCTATTAATTTATCCATACCCATATTTTATCATTAATTTTTATTGTTTGTACAGCTTTTTAAAAATTGATTTCCGTGAATATTTTACCGGCTAAGGAATTTATAAAACCGGTTGTGAAAAATCTGCCAATTTTTGTGTATTATAATCAAGCAATTATGGGTATTTTTAGAGGATTGTTTTTGAATAAATTATATGCTATAATAATTTCATACGGTACCGAAAACGCGAGCTTTACAACTGCGTATACTGTCAGGACGCAAAATCGGCGCCGCGGCGCGAGTATTCTGTGCCGACCGTAAGGCGGATTGCCGCCTGTTATGGCGACGTCTTAATAATCCGCCGTTAGGAAAGGAAGCGTTAATGTGAGTAATTACAACCCAAAATCAATGAAGGCGGAGGAATTTATCAGCGACGAGGAGATAAGAGAAACCCTGGAGTACGCTGAAAAAAACAAGAACAATACCGAGCTGATTGACCGAATTATCAGTAAGGCAAGACCTCAAAAAAAAGCCGGAGGCTGTGTCTGCACGGGACTTACACACCGTGAGGCGTCCGTTCTTTTAGCCTGTGAAATTCCCGAAAAAATCGAAGAAATATATAAAGCGGCGGAGGAAATAAAGCTTGCGTTTTACGGCAACCGTATTGTCATTTTCGCGCCGCTGTACCTTTCAAACTATTGCGTAAACGGCTGTCTGTATTGTCCGTATCACGCCAAAAACAAGCATATAGCCAGAAAAAAGCTTACTCAGGAGGAAGTCAAAGCGGAGGTTATCGCTCTTCAAGATATGGGTCACAAGCGTCTTGCCATCGAGGCGGGCGAGGACCCTGTAAACAATCCGATTGAATACATACTGGACTGCATTGACACCATTTACGGCGTTAAGCACAAAAACGGGGCAATACGGCGCGTAAACGTCAATATAGCCGCCACGACAGCGGAAAACTACAAAAAATTAAAAGACGCCGGAATTGGGACATATATCCTGTTCCAGGAAACATATCATAAAAACAGCTATGAGCGGCTCCACCCGACAGGTCCAAAGCACAACTACGCTTATCACACCGAGGCAATGGACAGAGCTATGGAGGGCGGTATTGACGACGTAGGATTGGGGGCGCTTTTCGGGCTTGAAATGTACAAATACGAATTTGCGGGGCTTATTATGCACGCGGAGCATCTGGAGGCGGTTCACGGCGTCGGACCTCATACAATCAGCGTGCCGCGCGTAAAACGCGCCGACGATATTGACCCCGACGCGTTTGACAACGGAATTGACGACGAAACCTTCGCGAAAATCACAGCCTGTATCCGTCTCGCGGTTCCGTACACCGGTATGATTATTTCAACCCGCGAAACCGAGGAGGTACGCTCAAAGCTGCTGAGGCTCGGTATCTCTCAGGTCAGCGGAGGTTCAAGGACAAGCGTAGGCGGATATACCGAAGAGGTTCGTCCGCACGACACGGAGCAGTTTGACGTTTCCGACCGGAGAACGCTTGACGAGGTTGTGAGCTGGCTTATGGAAAACGGACACATTCCGTCGTTCTGTACCGCCTGCTACCGCGAGGGAAGGACGGGCGACAGGTTTATGAGCCTGTGCAAGAGCGGACAGATTTTGAATTGCTGTCACCCGAACGCTCTTATGACGCTGTCGGAATATCTGGAGGATTACGCGTCCGCCGAAACGAAAAGGATTGGCCGCGATATGATAGAAAGAGAGCTGCGGCGTATACCAAAGGAAAAGGTGCGAAGTATAGCCGAGGAGCATATCAGGGATATACGTACCTCAAGCCGCCGTGATTTTCGTTTTTAATCGGGAGGATATAAGCTTATGGGACTGAATGATACCGCGTCCGCGGACAGATTGCATATAGGATTTTTCGGCGTCAGAAACGCCGGTAAATCCAGCGTTGTAAACGCCGTCGCCGCCCAGGAGCTATCCGTTGTGTCGGAGGTTTTGGGAACGACTACCGACCCTGTGAAAAAGGCAATGGAAATTCTTCCTCTGGGACCGGCGGTTATAATCGACACCCCCGGAATTGACGACGAGGGCAAGCTTGGAGAGCTGCGCGTCAAAAAGTCGAGGCAGGTCCTTGAGCAAACCGACATAGCCGTCCTGATAACCGACGCGGTTAAAGGATTATGCGGCGCTGACAGGGAGCTTATTGAGATTTTTAAGGAAAGAAATTTACCCTATATTGTCGCTTATAACAAGTCTGACCTTTTAACGGAGAGAAAAAAAATAAAAAGCAATGAAATATATATAAGCGCAGTAACAGGGGAAAACATTTATGAGCTTAAAGAAAAAATAGGAAATATTGCCAAGGGCGCAAAAAATAACAAGCACATTGTATCCGACTTATTTCAGTACGGCGATATTGCCGTGCTTGTAATCCCGATTGACGAGTCCGCTCCCAAGGGCAGACTTATTCTCCCGCAGCAGCAGACAATACGCGATATACTCGACGCGCGCTGCTCCTGCGTATGCTGCCGGGAAACGGAGCTTAAAGACGCGCTCCGTTCACTTACGAAAAAGCCCCGGCTTGTAATAACCGACTCTCAGGTGTTTGAACGCGTAGCTAAAGACACGCCGGAGGACATTATGCTGACGTCCTTTTCAATACTGTTCGCCCGCTACAAGGGTAATCTGCCGGCGCTTTCCCGCGGGGCGGCGGCGCTGTCGAAAATAAAGTCCGGCGATAAAATACTTATCGCCGAGGGCTGTACGCATCACCGTCAGTGCGCCGACATAGGCACGGTAAAGCTTCCCGCGTGGATTGAGCTATATACGGGAGCCAAGCCTGAATATAATTTTGTTTCGGGCGGGGATTTCCCCGAGAATTTAAGCGCCTACTCGCTTATTATACACTGCGGCGGGTGCATGCTGAATGAAAAAGCTGTGCAGAGCCGTATAAACCGCGCCTCGCGCAGCGGTATTCCGATAGTGAACTACGGTATAGCAATTGCGCAGATGAACGGTATTTTAAAGCGCGCTCTCGCGCCGTTTCCGGACATTACGGCAGATTTTGACTGAATAAAAGGACAATATAGTATAAAGTACACAAAAATTGTATTTTAAATTATTTTATTTTACTCTTTTCAAAAAATAATGTATATGGTATAATTTCTTTATATATGTAACAAGACATAACAGTTAAGGAGGAATTGGTAAATGGACACAAAACCCGCCATCCCTTTTAAGGGAACGAAAGCGCAGGAGGTTGAGCTTAAAGAGTACATAGAAAATGAAAAATCTCAGCCCGGAGCGCTCATGCCGGCGCTGCAAAAGGCGCAGGATATTTACGGCTATCTGCCCATTGAGGTTCAAAGCATGGTTGCCGAGGGCTTAGGTGTATCGCTCAGCGAGGTGTACGGCGTAGCGACGTTTTATTCGCAGTTCTCTCTCAACCCAAAGGGCGAGCATCGTATAAGCATTTGTCTTGGAACCGCCTGCTACGTAAAGGGCGCGGACAAGATTTTAGAGGGGCTTGAGCAAAAGCTCGGCATAAAGTGCGGAGAATGTACCTCCGACGGAGTGTTCTCGCTTGACTCGTGCCGCTGCGTAGGCGCGTGCGGACTGGCTCCGGTAATGATGATTGACGATGACGTGTACGGCAGAATGACGGTAGACCAGATTGACGGTATACTCGCAAAATACGCCGTTAAGACAAATAAATAAGGGGGTACATAAATGCTTACAATTGAAGAATTAAATAAAATCCGCGACAAAATGAAGGATATTGTTTCCATGAGAGGCGAGGGCGCGGAAAACAAATCGGGCTATAAGTACCAGGTGCTTGTCTGCGGCGGTACGGGCTGTCACTCATCGGGCAGCCGGAAGGTTCTTGACGCCCTCAAATCCGAAATTGCGTCGCGCGGACTTGAGAAAGACGTTAAAATAGTCAGAACAGGCTGTTTCGGTCTTTGCTCCTTAGGTCCTATCATGATAGTTTACCCCGAGGGCGCGTTCTACGCGCGCGTACAGCCCGAAAGTATTCACGAGATAGTCGAGGAACATCTTGTAAAGGGCAATATAGTAAAGCGCCTGCTTTACGAGAGTACCGTATGCGAGGACGGAACCGTAAAATCACTTCAGGAAACGGATTTCTACAAAAAGCAGCTGCGTGTCGCGCTTAAAAACTGCGGCGTTATCGACCCTGAGGATATAGAGGAATACATAGCCACCGACGGATATCAGGCGTTGGCGAAGGCGCTTACCGCCATGACGCCCGACGACGTTATTCAGGTTCTTTTAAATTCGGGACTGCGCGGCAGAGGCGGCGGCGGTTTTCCGACCGGACGCAAGTGGGCGTTCGCCAAGGCGTCTGAGGACGACCGTAAATACGTCTGTTGCAACGCCGACGAGGGCGACCCCGGCGCGTTCATGGATCGTTCCATTCTGGAGGGCGACCCGCACACAGTGCTTGAGGCAATGGCTATAGCCGGCTACACGATAGGCGCGGACAAGGGTTTTATATATGTAAGAGCGGAATACCCCGTAGCGGTAAACCGTTTAAAGGTCGCAATAGCGCAGGCTAAGGAGTACGGACTCCTGGGCGAAGGTATCTTCGGTACGGATTTTTCGTTTGACATAGAGCTAAGACTTGGCGCGGGCGCGTTTGTCTGCGGAGAGGAAACGGCGCTTATGACTTCAATCGAGGGCAACCGCGGCGAGCCGCGTCCGCGTCCGCCGTTTCCCGCGGTCAAGGGTTTGTTCGGCAAGCCGACAATTCTCAATAATGTGGAAACCTACGCCAATATCTGCAAGATAATACTGAACGGCCCGGAATGGTTCGCGTCAATGGGTACGGAACGCTCAAAGGGTACTAAGGTATTTGCTTTGGGCGGTAAGATTACCAATGTCGGACTTGTCGAGGTTCCTATGGGTACGACGCTACGTGAAATTGTCGAGGAAATAGGCGGCGGCGTGCCTAACGGCAAGAAGTTCAAGGCGGCTCAGACGGGAGGTCCTTCGGGCGGATGTATCCCGGCGTGTCACATTGACGTACCGATAGACTACGACAACCTTATCGAGCTTGGCTCTATGATGGGTTCGGGCGGACTTATCGTTATGGACGAG
>CAZWMB010000089.1:0-5117 GCA_964634635.1 uncultured Lachnospiraceae bacterium | reverse complement strand
GACGTACTTTCATATTATTACCTCCTCTAAAATTTATGTTTGGATGAGATTTGAGTGCAGTCCGAAGCCTCTTTTCGACCGCCGCGTACATGCGGTGTACGCAAGTGTCGGAAAAAGGTTCGGAATGTGCCAAATATCGCCAAACTACTTACTTCTCCATGTAATTCTGCCTCTCGTCAAATCATAAGGACTCATTTCAAGAGTAACCCTGTCGCCCGGCAAAATCTTTATGAAATTCATTCTGAGCTTGCCTGAAATATGCGCCAGAACCTGATGCCCATTCTCAAGCTCGACCTTAAACATTGCGTTAGGCAGATTTTCAACAACCGTGCCCTCTAATTCCAATACATCATCCTTAGCCACGTTATATCCTCCATTTCGTGATACGTTCCCAAGAAACTAATTAAATTCCGCCAATGCTTTTCGCACCTCTGAATTTGTAACCTTTCCTACCGAGGCAAGCTTATTTTGTACAAATTCGGATACATAGCTTGTACCCTGAACGTGCTTGAGCTTTTTCTTTTTCGGGCGATCCACTTTTCTCAACTCGCCGTTGGCGAGATACGCGTACCCGCCCTCACGCGACAGTACTATGAACAAATCGCCCTTATCGCGTCCGGCTTTGGAACGCACTATTGAACCCTCTGTTATCTCCATATCGTACCTCTAAAGCGTTAATATTTCATAACCGTCTCTTGTTATCAGGACAGTATTTTCATAGTGAGCCGCAAGACCTCCGTCGTCGGTAACAACGGTCCAGTCGTCGTCAAGCGCCGACACATGATAGTCGCCCGCGGTTATCATCGGCTCTATCGCGAGCGTCATTCCCGCCGCAAGCTTTACTCCGTGTCCGGCTCTGCCGAAGTTTGGCACGCTTGGGTCCTCGTGCAAACTTGTACCTATACCGTGACCTACAAGGTCGCGTACAACTCCGAACCCGTTTGATTCAACATACTTCTGAATTGCCGCTGAAACATCGCCCAATTTGGCTCCATGCCTCAGATATTTCAGTCCCTCAAAAAAGCTCTCTCTTGCCGCGTCTATAAGCCTTTGAGCCTCGTCGGAAATTTTTCCGACTCCAAAGGTTCTCGCGGCATCGCTGTGCCAGCCGTCCTTTTCGGCGCCCATATCGATACTGATTATGTCGCCCTCCTTCAGAACCGTTCTCGTACTCGGTATTCCGTGTACCACCTCGTCGTTTACCGACGTGCAGACACTGCCCGGAAAACCGTTATAATTCAGGAAATTCGGTCTTGCGCCCTTTGACACGATAAATTTATGAGCGATTTTATCAAGCTGCGCCGTTGTCACTCCGGGCTTTATATGCTTTTCGAGAAGCTCCAGCGCGCCCTTTGTGACCTCAGCCGAGGCGCGCATCTTTTCAATCTGCTTTGCCGATTTAATCGTTATCATAAATCACACCTCGAGTCCCAGCGCCGCGGCTACGTTAGCCGTAGTATCTTCCAGTCTGTCCTCGCCCTTAGCGGTAACAAGCAAACCCTGTTTTTCATAATATTCCTTTATCGGCTCTGTCTGTTTGTGATAGACGCTCAATCTGTTTTTTACAGTATCGGGATTATCGTCGGCGCGCTGAATTAACTCGCCTCCGCACTTATCGCAAATTCCTTCCTTTTGAGGCCTATTTGAAATGACGTTATACGGCGCGCCGCACTTTGAACACTCGCGTCTTGAGGAAAGTCTTTCGACTATCACAGCATCCTCAACCTCAAGCGAGAGCGCCTTGTCAATTTTTACACCTGAATTTGTGAGAGCCTCTGCCTGAGCGGTCGTACGGGGAAATCCGTCAAGGATAAATCCCTTTTCACAGTCGGGCTTCGCCAGTCTTTCCTTTACTATCGACACTATTACATCATCCGGAACAAGCTTTCCGTCATTGATATATTTTTCAGCAAGCTTTCCTACCTCTGTCTGTTCCTTGATAGCGGTCCTGAGCATAACGCCGGTCGAAATCGTGTCAACGCCAAGCCGCCTTGACAGTATCTCACCCTGAGTACCTTTTCCCGCTCCCGGAGGACCCATCAATACTAAATTCATAAAAACCGCCTTTCCTTATTACATACGCCATGAAATCTATTCAAGGAAACCTTTGTAATGACGCATAGTCATCTGCGACTCAATCTGTCTTACTGTTTCAAGCGCGACGCCCTCCATAATGAGCAGGGAGGTACCGCCTACCTGAAGCGAAGATACTCCGAATATACCGCCGACGATTACCGGCAGTATAGCGATTATCGCAAGGAAAATAGCGCCGATAAGGTTTAATCTTGATGAAATTTTGCCTATATAATCACTTGTCGGCTTACCCGGTCTTATACCCGGAATATAGCCTCCGCTCTTCTTCATATTGTTCGCAAGTTCAATCGGATTGAACTGGATTGACGAATAGAAATATGTGAAGAACAGTATCAGCAGCGCGTACAGTATCGCGTACACAAGGCTGGTCCACCACGCCGATGAATAGCCCGCCGACAGACAGCCGAGAATATAATAACCGATACCGCTTGTAGGCATATTTCCGCCTGTTACAAGTCTTACGATTGTAGCCGGAAACGCCATGATTGACGACGCAAATATAATCGGCATAACGCCGCCCGCGGCAACCTTAATCGGTATATTTGTGCTTTGACCGCCGTACATCTTTCTTCCGACAACGCGTTTTGCGTACTGAACCGGAATTCTGCGCTCCGCGTCGGAGAAAAATACCACAAAGGTTATAGCCGCTATTACAACCACAATTATCGCGGCAACAATCAAAAGCGCCTTTGCCGTAGCGCCTCCGCTGAGGAACTGTGTATATACAGCGTAAGCCATAGTCGGTATTCTTGATACGATACCGGCAAAGATAATCATTGATACGCCGTTTCCAAGTCCCTTTTCGGTAATAAGCTCGCCCAGCCATATAATAAAGGCCGTGCCTGCCGTAAACGTAAGAACAATTACAAAGAATGTGAGTACGCTCGGATTTAATATAGCCTGAACCTCACCCGAAACACCCATATTGTAAAGCGTTACGTAAAGTCCCGCGCCCTGTATAAACGCAAGCGCGATACCGAGGTACCTTGTAATTCTGTTTATCTTCTTCCTGCCCTCTACGCCCTCCTTCGCAAGATGCTCAAGAGCAGGTATTGCCACGGTCAAAAGCTGAACGATAATCGAGGCGTTGATATACGGTGAAACACCCAGCGCCAAAACGGTAGCGTTTGAAAACGCGCCTCCCGTGAATACGTCAAACAGGCTGAACAGGTCAGTGCCTCCGTTTCCGAGGAACGTCTGCATCGCGTCCGCTGTCAGATAGGGCACCGGAATATGCGCGCCAAACCTAAATACAACAAGCATCATCAGCGTAAACAGAATTCTGCGGCGCAGATCCGGGATTTTCCATGCGTTTCTTATGGTCTGAAACACTTTATATCACCTCTGCCTTTCCGCCTGCCTTTTCTATTTTTTCCTTAGCAGATGCGCTTATCTTTGCCGCCTTAACAGTAAGCTTTTTTGTCAGCTCTCCTCGGCCGAGGATTTTTACACCGTCAAGTGTTTTGCTTATAATGCCGTTTTCCTTCAGCAGCTCGGCAGTAACCTCCGTACCGTCCTCAAGCTTGTTGAGGGCCTCTACGTTTACGGAAACATACCGTTTTGCAAATATATTATTAAATCCGCGTTTCGGCAGCCTTCTGTAAAGCGGCATCTGTCCGCCCTCGAAACCCGGTCTTACACCTCCGCCGCTTCGCGCGTTCTGTCCTTTATGACCTTTTCCAGAGGTTTTACCCGTACCGCTGCCGATACCTCTTCCCAATCTCTTGGGAGCGAATTTTGAACCTTCGGCAGGCTTTAATTCGTTTAAGTTCATTTATCTGCACCTCCTTACAAGATTTAGTTTTCTTCAACCGTTACAAGGTGCGATACCTTGTTTATCATTCCTCTTATCTGAGGTGTGTCGTCATGCTCGACAACACTTCTTATTTTCTTAAGTCCGAGAGCTTCGACAGTCGCAATCTGATCCTTTTTTCTGCCGATTGTGCTTCTGACCAATGTAATTTTAAGTTTAGCCATTACTGTACCTCCTTTAACCTCTCAGCCGGTCCACAGTTATGCCGCGAAGCTTTGCAACCTCTTCCGCCTGCTTTAGCTCTGACAAGCCCTGCACAGTAGCGCTGACTACATTTCTTTTATTATTTGATCTGAGACTTTTTGCTCTGATATCCTTTACGCCCGCAAGCTCCAGCACCGCGCGCGCGGCGCCGCCCGCGATAACGCCGGTACCCTGTGAGGCAGGCTTTAAAAGAACCTTGCCCGCGCCCGCGATACCTATAACGTCATGAGGAATTGTCGTTCCTACAAGAGGAACAGTAATCATGTTCTTCTTGGCGGTATCTATTCCCTTTCTGATAGCGTCCGGAATTTCAGCAGCCTTCCCCTGACCGTAGCCTACATGACCGTTTCTGTCGCCTACAACAACCAGCGCGGAGAAACGCATTGTTCTTCCGCCCTTAACCGTCTTTGCGACACGGTTTATCGCCACAACGTTTTCCTCAAGCTCTAAAGCCTCTGAATCTATTCTTTCAGTCACTTGTTTTCGTCCTCCTTTATTAGAATTCCAAGCCGCCCTCTCTTGCGCCTTCCGCAAGAGCCGCGACTCTGCCGTGATATACATATCCGCCTCTGTCGAATACTACCGTCTTAATACCCGCTGCAAGCGTCTTTTCGGCAATAGCCCTGCCGACTGCCTTTGCTCCCTCGGTATTACCGCCGTAGCCCTCGAAACCCTTATCCATGCTTGACGCCGCCGCGAGAGTAACGCCCTTGACGTCGTCAATAACCTGAGCGTATATGTGCTTAGCGCTTCTAAATACATTTAGACGAGGTCTGTCCGCCGTGCCGGAGATGTTCTTTCTAACTCTCCGATGACGGCGAATTCTTGCCGCGTTTTTATCTACTTTCTTTATCATCTAAGAACACTCCCTTCGATTATTTCTTCTTAGCTCCCGTTTTACCCTCTTTACGCCTAATATGTTCATCAATATACTTGATGCCCTTACCCTTGTACGGCTCAGGCTGTCTGAACTCTCTGATTTTGGCCGCGGTCGCGCCGACGTCCT
>CAZWMB010000088.1:0-5132 GCA_964634635.1 uncultured Lachnospiraceae bacterium | reverse complement strand
ACATCCGTACAACCGCATAAACTCTATATTTGCAGAGTTTTGCACGTGGCTAATAGATTTTTTACAAAAGAGTGTTTTTTTATGAAAAATCCTAACGGCTACGGCAGCGTTGTGAAGCTGTCGGGAAACCGCCGCAATCCGTACGCCGTCAGAGAAACCATAGGCTACAACTATAAATGCTACAACCGTTTATATTACAGAGAATGAAAAAAAACGGGGAGTACCTGTTTTCATATAACGGCGCACGTTGCAATACAGCGGTATACTATCCTATCTGGCGTAGCATTATGAACGTATGCGGTATGACCCACACTCCGCATGAGCGCCGGCGCGGCTTCGCGCTTATACTTCGGTTGCGGAAAGCGAAATATTTTACAATAAAAAAATTACAAAAAATTTGTATATTCTCTTGATAAAATCGGGGTGAGTATGATATAATAGAAACACCACAATTTTTCTGTTATATTTTTAATATAACTTTACACTTTAATAAATTAAGTTGCAATATTCTGATTGAATATTCTGTTTTGACATACAATATAGAAGTATGTGTTGTTAAAAACGCAGGCTTATATATTGAAATATTCTGTATTGTATGTATTTATTTACAGTGTTTGATATGACAGAAAAATGTGTGGTAACATTAAATCTAAGCTGCGTTTTTGTGCGTGGTATAGGATTTTATACCACGCATTTTTTAATTTTATTAAATCAGGAGGTTTTATATTATGGATGAAATGGTTGTTACATTGGATGAGGACAATAAAATCGCAATTCCCAAGAAAATCTTGAAGCTGCTGGACGCCGGACCGGGAGATACTTTCAGTATCAGGGCGACCACCAGGCAGATTACTTTAAATAAACAAGGATCTATGTGCCTTTTTTGCGGCGAGTTAAAGCATTTACACAATCTTTCCGGCGGAAACAATATTTGCGACGATTGCATAAGCTTTTTTAGAAATACTCTTGAAAGATTAGACAATGGCGAAACGCAAAAGGACGGTTGACCGCGGAGCAATAAAATCCTTGCCCGGAGCAGCTTGTACGGCATGAAACCAATAAATATTCAATAAAAAACCTTCGCAAGAGCAGGAACCTTACGGAGGATTTTTTACAGTGTTTTCCGAGGCTCAGTCAAACCGGCTGACAATTTCAGCGACCTCGCTGATTGATATATACGCGGATTTATCCGTAGCGCGGACAATATTCTTCAGCTTGCCTATCTGGAAACGATTTACTATAAAATACAGCATGGTCTTGTCGTTGCCGGAGTACACGCCCTTTGCGTCCAGGCGCGTTATTCCGCGCCGGAACTCGTCAAGCAGCGCCGCCGATACGTCGTTGCCCTTGTCGGTTATTATAATAACAGCTTTCTGACGGTCGATACCCTCAACTATATAGTCGATTGTTTTGAGCGCCGCGAAGTAGGTTACAATTGAATACAGCGGCAGTACCCAGCTCCGTATTACAATGCCGCACACTATGTACAGTACAACGTTGTAAGCCATTACAAAGTTTCCCACCGATACGCCCAGCCGCTTTGCGAATATAACAGCCAGTACCTCTATGCCGTCCATAGCTCCGCCGAACCGTATCGCAAGACCGCTGCCTATGCCGGATATGACGCCTCCGAAAAGCGCGCATAAAAGCAAATCGTGTCCGGCGAGAGGCGAGGCGAAGCTGACGTCTATCGGCAAAACGTCTGTAATGAGCCATGAGCAAAGCGAATATATCGTGACCGCGTATATGGCGTAAAAGGAGAATACCCACCCTTGCTTTTTCAGTCCGTAGATGAAAATGGGTATGTTAAGAGCTATAAGAAACAGCGAAAGATTTATGTATTCGGGCGTAACCTGCGCGAGCAGCATCGAGGTTCCCGAAAAGCCGCTGTCGTACAGCTTTACAGGGTATAGGAATATAGTTATGCCGAACGCGTTTACAATTCCCGCCATAGTCAGCAGTATTATATTTTTCAGGCGTATGCCGTTAAAAAATTTTCTGAGCATAAGTTATACACCTCCTCCTTATCATTATACACTAATTTACGCGCGTTTGCAATAAAAATCTGTATTCCGTCAAACTGTTTTGCGGCTCGTTTTTGACCCAAACGGAAATTTTTTGTTGCCAATTTCGGAAAATAGGTATATAATAAAAAAAAATACTAATAGGAAATAGTGTTATGGCGGATATAACCTCTTTTTCAAACAATAAATGTAAATATATAAGGTCGCTGGCGCAGAGAAAGGCGCGTCTTGAATACGGAGAATACATTGTTGAAGGCGTAAAAGCCGTACGCGACGCGTTTGACGCCCGCGCGGAGGTAAGCGCGATTTATATATCCGAAAGCTTTCGCGCCCGGGCGGACTTTGATTACCCCGCGAAGGTACCGGTGTATACTGTGTCCGACAGCGTGTTTGAGCGTATGTGCGACACAAGGACTCCGCAGGGAATACTCGCGGCGGTAAAGCTTGACGACCGTCGGTTTACGCCCGGCTTGTCGGCGTATTATGTATATTGCGACGGCATAAGCGATCCCGGAAATCTCGGTACGATTATACGCACCGCGGACGCCGCCGGATTTGACGCGGTACTGCTGTCGGAGAACTGTGCGGATGCGTATGCGCCAAAAACCGTACGCGCGGGTATGGGTTCTCATTTCCATGTGGATGTGTACACGGGTGTGGGAGCGTCAGACCTTGTTCAGATGAAAAAGGACGGATTTATGCTTGTAGGAGGAGATATAGGAGGCGGTACGGCTGATTACAGAGAGCCGGATTACGCAAAACCGCTTGTGATAGCGGTGGGGAATGAGGCAAACGGCATATCGGAGGAAATTTTAGGGATATGCCGGCGCGTAAAAATTCCGATATACGGCAGGGCAGAGTCGCTGAACGCCGCCGTCGCCGCATCAATACTTATGTACGAGGCCGCGAGACAAAGGTCTTGACAATTATAAAATTTTATAGTAATGTAACTAATGAACTTGCGGGTGGTGGCGCTGATGGGAAACACTGATAATAAAATGTACTGGCTATGGCTGACAACGAGAGATGAGATATCGCCGGAGAGTATTACAACGCTGCTCGAATATTTTGAGTCTCCCGAGGAAATATATTATACAAAAAACTTTTCCCGTTTCCGTATGCTTGATGAAAAAACGGCGCAATCACTGTCGGACAAAAGTATGGAAAGCGCGGAAAGGGCAGCGGAGAATTCAGGCAAAATAAACACGCATATAATTACCTATGATGACGAGCTTTATCCCGCGTATTTAAAAAATATACCCGCGCCGCCGTATGTGCTGTACATATTAGGCTCAATGCCGAGGTTTGATAAATTACTCGCGATAGGCGTTGTGGGTACAAGAAATACGACGGAATACGGAAGGACTGTCACCTCGCGTTTGTGTACCGACTTGGCGAGAGCGGGCGCGCTTACGGTAGGAGGGCTGGCCCGCGGTATAGACAGCGTAGGAGCCTGGGCGACTCTTGACGCGGGCGGTACCGCTGTCGGAGTTATCGGCTGCGGCCTTGACATTGTGTATCCTCGCGAAAACGGAGAGCTTATGAAGGCCATTACCGAAAAGGGCTGCGTTATATCGGAATATCCCCCGGGCTCTCCTCCTCTCAGGCAGCATTTTCCGGCGAGGAACAGAATTATTGCGGGTATATCCCGCGGAGTGCTTGTGACGGAGGCGCCGCAGAGGAGCGGCGCGCTTATAACCGTGCGCTGCGCTCTTGACAGCGGACGCGACGTTTTCGCGGTACCAAGACCTATAACCGACACAGAGTACCTTGGAGCAAATATAATCATTCAGCAGGGAGCAAAGCTTGTAAATTGCGCGGAGGATATCATATGTGAATATCCGTACGCGAAACGGTTGTCCGTAACCGTGCCGGAGAAAAGACACGGGCGGTACGGGCAGCCGGAAAAGGTAAGTAAGGCGAAGGTAAAAATCGCCGAGCCAAAGCCTGTCGGAAAAGAAATTGACAAAGAAAAATATGACAAACTAAACGGCAGGGAAAAAGACATAATAAATACGTTAAAAAATAAGAATATGCAGGTTGACGAGCTGACACGCGCTTTAAGTATTGCGTCGGGCGAGCTTAACACAGCGCTTCTTATGCTTGAGATAAAAGGACTTGTAAAAAAGCTGCCGGGAAATGTCTATCAGCTTAAAATATAGATTTGGAGGAAGTTATGGCAACAAAGAAAAAGCTGCTTATAGTCGAGTCGCCTGCGAAGGCGGGAACAATAAAAAAGTATCTTGGCAAGGATTACACTGTTATGGCGTCCATGGGACATATAATAGACTTGCCGAAGAGTAATATGGGTATTGATTTTGATAATGATTTCACGCCTAAGTATATTACAATAAGAGGCAAGGGTCAGCTTTTAACACAGCTGAAAAAAGAGGCTAAAAAAGCGGATGTCGTATACCTTGCCACCGACCCTGACCGCGAGGGCGAGGCGATAAGCTGGCATTTGGCGAACGCGCTCGGTATTGACCCGAACTCCGAATGCCGCGTCACCTTTAATGAGATTACAAAGACCGCGGTTAAAAACGCGATAAAAAATCCGAGAAAAATAGATATGGATCTCGTGGACGCTCAGCAGGCGAGGCGTGTTTTGGACAGAATTGTCGGATATACAATAAGTCCGATACTGTGGGAAAAGGTAAAAAGAGGTCTGAGCGCCGGACGCGTACAGTCTGTCGCGACAAAGCTCATATGCGACCGCGAGGAGGAGATTGAAAACTTCACTCCGCAGGAGTACTGGACGCTCGACGCGCTGCTTAAGGAACCGGACAGCAAAAAGGAGTTCACCGCGCGTTATTATGGTGAAAACGGAAAAGAAGCAGGGCTTTCAAGCGCGGAGGACGCAAAGGCTGTTTCCGACGATTTAAAGACGGCGCGGTTTATTGTCGGGACGGTCAGAAGGGGACAGCAGAAACGCAATCCGCAGCCGCCGTTTACAACGAGCACGATGCAGCAGGACGCGTCGCGCAAATACGGTTTCCAGGCGGCAAAAACCATGCAGATTGCCCAGACGCTGTACGAGGGCGTCAATATAGGCGGCAAAATCGGGTCAATCGGTCTTATAACCTATATGAGAACCGACTCGCTGAGAAT
>CAZWMB010000087.1:0-5214 GCA_964634635.1 uncultured Lachnospiraceae bacterium | reverse complement strand
AATTTTAGCGTCCCCTGTCTTACATTCTGCGCCGTGTTTATATATTATCCGAACCGAGCAGCTTGTGATACTTGAGATAATCCTGAGGATTTGTGCTTATAATTCTGTCTACTCTGCCGTCGGTCATTTCGAGGGTGAGATTGTTGTACATTCTTATGTGCCGCTGACGTATCTGAGTGTTATCGAAAAAAATCACGTCGGACGGTACCACCGAATAAATCATTTTTTTATCTCCTTTCCTATAAGCTCATACATTTTTTCGAGAGCGTTCTGCAGTCCTCCCATTTCATTTATTAATCCGCACTCCACCGCCTTCCGGGCGAACAGAATGCTCCCGACGTCGTTTGCGATTTCATCGGTAGCCAGCATAAGCTTTATAAATTCCTCGCGCGGTACATTTGAGTTTGAAACGACAAATTCTATTATACGGTCCTGCATATTCTGAAAATAACGGAAGGTTTGCGTCACGCCTATGACTACGCCGCTCATACGGAGCGGATGTACTGTCATGGTTGCCGTGGGAGCTATGAAGGAATAATCTGTCGCGACGGCGAGAGGTACGCCTATGCTGTGGCCGCCTCCGAGTACAAGCGATACTGTGGGCTTGCTCATACCGGCTATCATTTCAGCTATTGCAAGTCCCGCCTCAACATCTCCTCCCACGGTATTAAGAAGCACCATAAGTCCGTCAATTTCAGGGTTTTCCTCCACCGCGATAAGCTGCGGCAGCACATGCTCGTATTTTGTAGTCTTGTTTTGAGGCGGCAGTACCATGTGCCCCTCGACCTGTCCGATTATATTAAGGCAATGTATGTTCCCGCGCGGATTTTTTGTTTCCACGCTTCCGAGATCCTCTATGTTGCGGCGTTCCTGCTCCGATATATTGCTTTCCGTGTCGTTGTCTTTAATCATAAATACACCTCCGTAGTTTTTAGTATTTATTTTTTTGATTTTTTTATACAAAAAAGGGGCCGGCGCAAAATAGCCCCTCTCAAAAATATTGCGCAAAAAATCTCTTGAAAAATGGCTTTTCAGTCATATAATCAAGAGATTTTTGTCGTTTTTAAGGCTGTTTTTTTGCGCGTTTTGTTATTTTAAAATCATTTTGCGACAACTCCGCGATTTTCGATTATCACGCGGCGGCGAAGGTTACATATATCGTGGTACCCTTGCCAAGAGCGCTTTTTACGCGGATATCGGCGTTGTGGCACGCGCATACATGCTTTACTATGGACAGTCCCAATCCGGTGCCGCCTACTTTTTTGGAGTGACTTTTATCCACTCTGTAAAAACGCTCGAATATGCGTTCGGTGTCCTCGGACGGAATACCTATTCCCGTATCTCTGACAGACAGCTCAACGCCGTAGGCGGTTTCGCCGGTAAATACAATAATTCTGCCGTTTTCCCTGTTATATTTTACCGCGTTGTCTATGAGATTATATACAAGCTCGCCGATAAGCGTGGCGTTGCCGTTTATAAATACCGGCGTGCGCGTATAGAATATCTGTATGCCCTTTTCCTTTGCCGATTTTTCCAGAACGCGTATGTTTTCCTCAGTTATAAGGGATAGGTCAAGCCGCTCGGAATTTTCAATGCCGCAACTTTCGTCGAGGTGTGAGAGGTTTATAATATCGTCAATAAGAGTGAGAAGACGGTCCGCCTCTGTCGAAATACGAGCGCAAAAATCCTTTATGTCGTCGGGCCGCGCCATACCGTTGCTTATCATTTGAGCGTAGCCGGAGATTGTGGTAAGCGGAGTTTTTAATTCATGCGACGCGTTTGCCGTAAATTCACGTCGTATTTTTTCCGCCTCCGTCTTTTCCCCGCTTTTAACGGCTATATTCTCAAGGAACGGCTTTAGCTCGTCGTATATTTCCGCCTCGCCGATATTGTCTATATCCGCCTTATTTATAGGCTCCATTATACGGCTTGTAAGTTTTTTTGATACAGGAAATGTTACCGCTGTCATTAGAATCAGTATAACCGGCATTGTCAGCGATACGGAAATCCCCGTATAATACGCTGCCGCCGTGAGCAGCGCGCTTATAAGAATTGCGGATATCGCAAATATCCGCAGTGTGTTATTTATAGCCTTTCTCATATTTTATACCCAACATTTCTTACCGTTTCTATACATTTGCCCCTGTCGCCGATTTTATGACGCAGACTGCCTATATGCACATCCAGCGTACGGCTTTCACCCTCAAAGTGATAGCCCCATATATTTTCGAGAAGCGACTCGCGCGTCACTACTGTTCCGCGGTGAGTAAGCAGGCAGCGGAGAAGCTCAAACTCCTTGAAGGTAACGCTTACCTCGTTTCCGTCCACACTGACTGTCCTGCTGCCATTGTCGAGATGTATGCCCTTATAATCGATAATTTCCGTATTCGAGCCGCCGGAGCGCCGCAGCACCGCTTTTATACGCGATATAAGCTCCATAACGCCAAAGGGCTTTGTCACATAATCATCCGCTCCGCACTCGAACCCCTTTACCTTATCGCTTTCGGTACCTTTGGCGGTTATCATTATAACCGGCAGCGCCGACGTCCGCGTGTCGGAGCGTATATCCCTGAGAATATCGATACCGTCCTTGTCGGGCAGCATTATGTCAAGAAGTACAAGCGAGGGGATACGGACGCCCAATCCGTACTCAAAATCCGCCGCACATTCAAAGCCCTCGGCGTCAAAACCGGCGGACTTGACGGCGTAGGTAATCAAATCTCTTATGCCCTCGTCATCCTCAACGCAGTATATCAAATCCATAGAATACCTCCGGTGTTTATTTATCCGTCCTTACGCCTTTGCCGAAGAGGAGAACGGCAGCGCGTACTTTTTCGCGTATACGGCGTACATCGCCTTGTAGTTATCGTCGTTTTTCTTCTGACTCATGACGTTATGCACGTCATAATTGGCGTCGTTAAGCTCAATAATAGCAGCCGCCACGTTAGCGCAATGGTCTGAGATTTTTTCGAGCGACGTTATGTAGTCGGTAAACACAAAGCCCTGGTCAACACTGCATCGTCCCTCCTGCATACGTCTTATATGACGTTTTTTAAGCTCGTTGCGCAGAGTGTCTATAACGTCCTCAAGCGGCTCAACCTTGTTCGCAAGCTCCACATTGTTTTTAGAAAAGGCGTTTATCGTCATGTCGATTATTTCGCTGACAGCGTTCACCATTATGGTGATTTCCTGTCTTGCCTTATCGGAAAAATGCACGCCCTTGTCGCGCTTTTCACGCGCGGTAAAAACCAGGTCCGCGGTATAATCCGTCATTTTTTCAAAGTCGGATATGGAGTGAAGGAGTATAGATACTCTTTGCGAGTCAACCATATTCAGATTTTTGGAGGAAAGCTGTATAAGATACGCGCCGAGCGCGTCCTCGTACTCGTCAGCCATATCCTCGTTCGATATAATTTCCTTATCATAGACTTCCGAATATTTTGCGACGCATTTGTCCGCGAGAGCAAAGCTGTCCTTTACCATGTACGCCATATTTGTCGCGAGAGTTATACATTGCTCAATCGCGAAGGAGGGAGTCTGTAAAAATCTTTCGTCCAGAAGGCGGAAGGGCTTTTCCTCCGCTCCCTCGCGTATTGTAAGGCGCACCAGCTTTTCGATTACCTTGGTAAACGGCAGAAGCGCTATTGTTGACACGACGTTGAACAGAGTGTGAATAACCGCGATATCAACAGCGGTTATTGCCGAATTTATAAAAGTGAATTTTACTATAACGTTAAGCGTAAAAAATATTACAAGGAAAAATACCGCGCTGATAATTTTAATGTAAAAATTAGCTACGGCTGCGCGCTTGGCGTTTTTGCTTGTACCTATACAGGAAATCATAGCGGTTATACACGTACCGATATTCTGTCCCATAAGGATAGGTATTGCCGTACCGAAGGTAATTTCACCGGTGGATGAAAGCGCCTGGAGAATACCCACCGACGCCGAGGAGGATTGAATAATCGCCGTAAGCGCCGCGCCTACAATCAGTCCGAGAACGGGATTGGAGAACATTATAAGTATATGTCCGAAAGCGGGAGAATTCTTCAGATCTGAAACCGCGTCAGACATTGTATCCATACCGAACATAAGCACGGCAAAGCCGATAAGTATTCCGCCCACGCTTTTTTTCTTGTCGCTTTTCGCCGCCATCATCAGTATTATTCCGATTACTGCGAGCATCGGAGTGAAGTTTTCGGGTTTTGCGAGGTTGGCAAGTAGACTGTCGCCCTGAATACCGGACAAGCTTAAAATCCAGGCTGTAACCGTAGTACCTATATTAGCGCCCATCATAACGCTTATAGATTGCGTGAGCTTCATTATTCCGGAGTTTACAAATCCGACAACCATTACGGTAGTCGCCGAGGAGGACTGTATGACAGCCGTTACTACCGTACCCAGCAATACGCCCATGATACGGTTTGACGTAAGCTTTTCAAGTATTATTTCCAGCTTGCCTCCGCCGAGCTTTTTCAACCCGTCGCCCATTATGTTCATTCCGTACAGGAACATGGCAAGTCCGCCGAACATGCTTAGTATTTTAAAAATATTCATAAGAGTACCTCTTTTATATATTTTTCCATTGTTATCACTTTAATTATTATATAATAAATTACTTGACAGTGTAAGCATATTTATATTAAATCAATGTAAAATTTATGTAAAATCTCTAATTATTTTCCATTCATTTACCAGGCGTTCAAGACTGAAGGACGCGTTGGCGGGACTTGTCGACGGCAGCTTTACCGCGTCAAGCGTTGGATTGTATCGCTGAAACATACGGAAGGCGGCGCCTCCGTTTGTAAAAATTTTGCCGATATTTGCTTTATCGGTAATTTTACTTAAATTATTCGGAGTGACGTTGCGTATGGAGCTGTCAGCGGAGCCGGTTATATCGCAGCTTTCAATTACATCCCATAACGCTATGCGGTTTGCAAGCAGCATTCTTTTTTTACCGTCAATGCTTTTGGGACACTCACAGCCTATAACCGAAGACAGAACGCGCCAGAAACGATTTTGCGGATGCCCGTAAAAAAATTCCCGCTCGCGTGATTTTACCGAGGGAAAGCTGCCGAGTATGAGTATTTTTGAATTGCGGTCGAATACCGGAGCTATTGTATGCTTTTCCATTTTATCACCTCTGATTTGTATTCTAAATAGCCACGTGCAAGACTCTATAAGTATAGAGTTTATGCGGTTGTACGGATGTGG
>CAZWMB010000086.1:0-5236 GCA_964634635.1 uncultured Lachnospiraceae bacterium | reverse complement strand
GTTTCCGCGTGTAAGACGCACCATCGTTTCGTAAATCGCCGCGTCGCCGTGTGGATTAAGCTTCATCGTCTGACCGACCACATTGGCTGACTTAGTCATTTTACCGCCGAGAAGTCCCATTTTATACATGGTGTACAAAAGCTTTCTGTGCGCGGGCTTCAAGCCGTCTATCTCCGGAATAGCCCGAGATACTATAACGCTCATAGCGTATGGCATATAGTTTTTTTCAAGCATCTCCGTTATCGGCTGATCCTCAATCGGAGCGTATTCTATTATTTGTTCTTCTTCCTGTTTCCTTTTTCCCGCCATATTTTTCTCCTTTTTATTTTATTATGACCGCAATTATAATTTGTTTTATGAAATGTCCAGCATTTCCATATACGACGCTCCGTTATCCGCGATAAAATCCTTTCGTCCCTGTATATTGTCGCCCAACAGAATGTCAAACATTTTCGCGGTACGCTCCGCATTTTCCGGCGTTACGCGTATAAGGCGGCGCGTCGCGGGATGCATTGTCGTAAGGCTCATCATGTCAGGCTCGTTTTCGCCCAGACCCTTAGAGCGCTTTATATCGTACTCGTCCTTGTCCTTTGAAAGCCCGTCCTTTCGGAGCCCTTCAAGAATTTTCTCCTTTTCGCCGTCGGTATACGCGAAAAGCTTTTCGCCCTTCCGTTTTGTTTTGGTAACGGTTATCTCGTACAGGGGCGATTCAGCTATAAATACCTTTCCCGCCTCAATCAGCGTCGGCATAAGGCGATAAATCATTGTAAGCACAAGCGTTCTTATCTGAAATCCGTCAACATCCGCATCGGTACATATTATTACCTTGTCCCAGCGGAGATTGTCAAGACTGAAACTGTCAATACCGCGGTTGTTTTTTGTTTTTATCTCCACGCCGCAGCCAAGCACTCTTACCAAATCGGTTATTATATCACTCTTGAAAATTCTCGGATAGTCAACCTTCAGGCAGTTCAATATTTTACCGCGTATCGGCATTATGGCCTGAAACGACGCGTCGCGCGCAAGCTTGCACGAGCCGAGAGCCGAATCGCCCTCCACGATATACACCTCGCGCTTTGTCACATCTTTACTTCGGCAGTCGACAAACTTCTCGACCCTATTTGTGACGTCCATAGAGCCTGTGAGCTTCTTTTTAATGTCAATACGCGCTTTTTCCGCGTTCTCACGGCTGCGCTTATTTACAAGCACCTGATTTGCTATCTTTTCCGCGTCGGTTTTATTCTCGATAAAATAAATTTCAAGCTGATGACGCAAAAACTCAGTCATGGCGTCCTGAATGAATTTATTGTTAATCGCTTTTTTGGTCTGATTTTCATAGCTTGTCTGCGTTGAAAACGAGTTTATCACAAGCGCAAGGCAGTCCGCCACATCATTAAAATTGATTTTGGACTCATTCTTATTGTATTTGCCGTTCTGCTTTAAATATTTATCCACAGCGTAGACAAACGCGTTCCTTACCGCCTTGTCCGGCGAGCCTCCGTGTTCAAGAAAGCTTGAATTATGGTAATATTCAAGCATGTTTACGGTGTTTGAGAAACAGAACGCTATCTGCATTTTCATTTTATAATCGTCCTTATCCTCACGGTCGCGTCCCGCTCTTTCACATTCCCAGGTTTCAACCGTAGTAAAGCCCGCCTCACCGACGGTTTCGGAAACATAGTCCGCGATACCGTTCTCGTAATAATATTCAAACATATCCATACCGGCTTCGGTTTCATTGTAAAGGACAAACTTAATTCCGGCGTTTACCATTGCCTGCTTATTCAAAATATCTTTAAAGAATTCAATGGGAATGTCTATATCGGTAAATACCTCCGCGTCGGGCTTCCAGCGCTGCACGGAGCCTGTCTTGGCGCTCTTTTCCGGCTCTTTTGAAAGTCCGCCGATGTTTTCTCCCTTCTCAAAATGCAACGTGTACTTAGTGTTATCGCGTATAACGGTAACGTCCATGTACTCGCTGCTATACTGCGTCGCGCACGCGCCCAGACCGTTAAGACCCAGACTGTACTCATACATACCGCCGGTATTGTTGTCGTACTTACCTCCCGCGTAAAGCTCACAGAATACAAGCTCCCAGTTAAATCGCCCCTCGCCCTCGTTGTAATCCAGCGGTATTCCGCGTCCGTGATCGCGTACCTCTATGGACTTGTCGGCGTAGCGCGTAACCTCGATAAGATTACCGTAGCCCTCTCTCGCCTCGTCGATTGAATTTGACAATATTTCGAAAAATGAATGCTCGCAGCCCTCCAGACCGTCTGAACCGAATATTACCGCCGGACGCTTTCTTACTCTGTCCGCGCCCTTCAGACTTGTAATACTGTCGTTTCCGTAATCCTGTTTTTTCCTCGCCATAAATTTTCTCCCTTTTCTCTATATCTACATATTGTTAATATATCGTATTATATCTTAAAATTATACCACTATATATGCTGTTTTGTCAAACAGGATAAGATTAAATGATTGTTACAATTCAGTTATATTTTACTTCCTTTTATGCAAAACTAATAAAAGACGCGCCTCCTTAAACGAAAAAACATAAAATTGCGTAGAATTTAATTTTTTCTATTGTTTTACGGCGTTTTTTGTGATAGAATTATTATGTGCATAATAATTCTGTTTAAGCGAATGTGATAAGGGGTCATGCTATGAACGCCGCATATATTTATTTACAACTTTATAAGCTTTTTGACAATGTTACGCCCGTGCCTGTCGACTGCGGCAGACTGTGCGGCAAGGCATGCTGTAAGGGTGACGATAGCGGTATGTTCCTGTTTCCCGGCGAGGAGGAGGTATTTAGGCTCCTTTCTCCCGATTGGGTACATGTCGGATCCACGGATTTTATATATGAATATAAAGAAAAAAAGTACAGAACTCCTATCGCGATGTGCGGCGGACATTGCGACCGATATCAAAGACCGCTCGCATGCCGTATTTTCCCGCTTACGCCATATATCGGCGAAAGCGGCCGTGTGGAAATAATTACAGACCCGCGCGCAAAGGGCGTATGTCCGCTTGCGAAGGCGTATCATATTGACGATTATGAGGAATATTTTGTGAAAAATATAAAAAAAGCATTTACGCTGCTGGCAAAAAACAGAAAAATATATGCTTTTTTAAAGGAATATTCTAAATATATTGATGATTTCAAACGCTTTTACCCATAGAAAGGACTTTATAAATGGAAGAAGAAAAGAAAAACAGCGAGAAAACAGCTTCTGCCGACGAGAACGCCGGTATAAGCAGCGACACATCACCGGATAACCGCGAAAACGCAAACCGTATACCGTCTGAAGACAAAGACCGCGTCGGCGACGCAGTCAAAGAAAGCGACGGTTCCCGGGAGGAGCCGGAGGAGGATATTTCTCAGGCGGAGCATGTCGGCTATGACTATTCCTTCGACTCTGAGGAGGACGATTTTTCCGTTACGGAGTACGACTCCGGAAATATAGAGCCGGATAAGCCGGCTGAGGAAAGCTACGAGCCGGCCGACGCTGTGGAGGAGGAAACGGAGCGGCGCGGCGAGCGCGCCAAAGAGGCGCGCAAAAAAGCGAAAAAACCGCTTATTATAACGCTTATCATACTTGCCGCCGCGTTGATAGGTATTTTTGCGTACGGCATTATAAGAATTCCCGGGGACTCTGTTATGAAAAATGTGTATATTGACAGCCTTGACGTCGGCGGTCTTACATACGAGGGCGCGATTGACGCCGTCCGCTCATCATATCTGCTGCAGGATAACGAGATAACGCTGATTTGCGCCGACAAAAGCTTTTCAATTACAAGCTCGGATATTGATATGCTCGCCATTCCGGAGAACAGCGCGCAAAAAGCCTTTGACTATTGCAGGAGCGGTAATTTGATTATTGACGGATTTAATTCCTTAAAGCTTTTGTTTTCAAAGCATATAATTATGCCGGCGGTACAGGTTAACGAGGAAAAGCTAAACGAGAAAATAAACGAATTCGGCAATATCGTTCTCGGCGAAAGAAAACCGTTCACCGTTGAAATCGGCGAGGACAACATCGCTACGGTATATTCCGGTCAGACGGGCTACAACATGCAGCCTGACACGGCGCGCGAAGAAATTTTGACCGCTCTCGGCAACGACCGGTTTGAAAATATATATGTAAGCTTTGAGTCGGCTCCGCCGGAGAGCATGACAATTGAAAGCTTTGATTTGCTTGTCTACAAGGATCCCGTTGACGCGAGATACGAGGTAAGCGATAATTCCGTCGAGGTAATAGCCGAGGAAAACGGCAGATATATAGATAAGGAGGAGGCGGCTCTTCTGCTGAACAACGTATACGAGGGCTGCGAGCCTGTCGCAATCCCCTACTACGTCTCCTATCCGTCGGTTACCGCGCAGACTCTTCGAGATAGGCTTTTCGCGAACACGCTTTCCTCCTATTCTACCTCATACAGCGGCTCCACGTCGAACCGCTGCGCAAATATATCCCGCGCGGCAAGCCTTATAAACGGTACGGTTATAGCGCCGGGAGGAGTTTTTTCGTTTAATGACACGGTAGGACACCGTACCGTGTCAAACGGATTTTATACCGCGAAGGAATATATAAACGGCGAAAGCGTGGACGGTATAGGAGGAGGCACATGTCAGGTCAGCAGTACGCTGTACAGCGCGGCGCTTTACGCGGATATGGAAATAGTCGAAAGGCTTAATCACATGATGACCGTGGGATATATTCCGCTCGGTCAGGACGCTACCGTATCGGACGGCGGAGTGGATTTCAAGTTTAAAAACACAAGCGAATATCCTGTCAAAATTTCCGCCTATACAAGCGGCTCTTCAATAACTATAAGTATTATAGGCGCCGACTGGGAGCCGCACAGGGAAATTAAGCTTGCACATTCACAGAGCATGTCCGGCGAAAATACCGTCGTATACTCTACGCGCTATGTATATGCAAACGGTGAGCTTATAAGCGCCGATACGCTTAATTCAAGTACATATATGCCTCATAAACAGTAGGAAAACTGAGGAAATCAAGAAGCTCGGGAAAATTGATACAATATGCATAAAATTATTCGCGATAAAATATCATATTTTTTCAATTTACCTCTTGCAAACATTTTTTAAATATGTTATATTATATTAAATACAGCAAGGACGCTGTATGGTATAGGTATGTTTTATACTTTTATCATACGCGTCTTTTTTAATTATCTTAACGGAACGGAGAATTATTATGTTTAACTT
>CAZWMB010000085.1:0-5275 GCA_964634635.1 uncultured Lachnospiraceae bacterium | reverse complement strand
GTATAGCATATATCCATGAAAATGGATATTTAAACTATAACTATATAATACAAGGAGGCGATATTATGTCGGAGAAAAAGGTAAAATTCACTGTTGCGGACGCGGTCATAATACTGATTATCCTTGCCGCTGCGGCGTTCGGCGCGGTAAAGCTGCTGCCGTCAGTGATGAGCGGTACCGAAAAGGAATTGACAACCTTTACGGTTATGGCGCAGAACAAGGAGGAGGATTTCGGAAACGCCGTTACGATTGGCGATAACGTGACGATAAGTCTTACCGAAAAGGACGGCGGAGTGGTCAGAGCGGTGCGTACGGAGCCGGCGTCCCAGAGCGCCTTTAACAGTGTGGACGGTACTTATTCGCAGCGGATTATTCCGGGCAAGTACGACGTTTATGTTACGATTGAGGCGGAAACAGAGGTTGACGACCTTGGAATAAGAGCGGGCGGAACTGTTTTGAAGGTTGGCGCGGAGGCGCCTGTCAGAGGCAAGGGTTATGCCTCCATGGGCTATATTATTGAGATTGACGATTAAGGAGGCGCGGACAAATGGATAAAAACGGAAAAATAGCCGGTAAGATAAGCATTGTGGATATTTTGGTAATATTTCTTATAATCGTTGTCGCTGCGGGTATAGCCGCAAGATACGGCAGCAGTATAACCGACTCGGTAAAATCGGAAAAACAGTTTGAGTATGTGATTAAGGTTGAAGGCGTAAGAGAGTACACTGTCAGAGCGCTTGAAAAGATGGGTAAGATTACCGATAAAAAGTCGGAGAAGGACCTTGGCGAGATTATAGATGTGACGACGGAGCCGGCGACAATGCAGTCGACGACGGTGAACGGCGAGATTGTAAACGCCGAGGTACCCGAGAGGTACGCGTGTTACGTGAAAATCCGCGCTAAAGGAAAGGAGTCGGCGGATAACTATATCCTCGCTGACAGTACTGAGCTTTCGGTGGGAGGAACAACGGACTTGTACTCGAAGTACGTTAAGACTTCCGGTACGATAAAGAGCGTTACGGTAGTTGAATAACGCTCTTAGGAGGAAGTAAAGGCGTTTGTCGAAACAGTAAAATGATTTATAGCTTGTAATAAATAATACTTATTACAGGCTATAAATATTATAAATTAGACAAATACCAAGTTTTATGCTATAATATATCCGTAAAATAAATCAATCATTCAAGGAGGAAAAGAAAATGGATAACAAAAAATATAGGTTTGAAACCTTGCAGCTGCATGTGGGACAGGAGAGCGCGGACGCGGTAACGGACGCGCGGGCGGTTCCGATTTACGCGACGACCTCGTACGTATTTCACAACTCGCAGCACGCCGCGGATCGTTTCGGACTCCGCGACGCGGGCAATATTTACGGCAGACTTACAAATCCCACGCAGGATATTTTTGAGCAGAGGATAGCTGCGCTTGAAGGCGGCGTGGCGGCTTTGGCGGTAGCGTCGGGCGCGGCGGCAATATCGTATACGGTTCAGGCGCTGGCGCAGGCGGGAGAAAACATTGTCGCTGCAAAGACGATTTACGGAGGAACGTACAATTATCTCGAGCACACGCTGCCCGGCTTTGGCGTAACGACGACGTTTGTCGACCCTGACGACGGCGTTGACGCGTTTGAAAGGGCAATCGCACCGAACACAAAGGCGATATTTATTGAGTCATTGGGAAATCCCAATTCAAATATAATTGACATTGAGGCGCTCGCGAAAATCGCTCACAGTCACAATATTCCGCTTGTTATCGACTCCACCTTCACTACGCCGTACCTGCTGCGCCCGATTGAGTACGGCGCGGACATAGTGGTACACAGCGCGACAAAGTTTATCGGCGGTCACGGTACGGCCATAGGCGGCGTTATCGTGGACGGCGGTACGTTTGACTGGAAGGCGGCGGAGAGATATCCGTGGATCAGCGATCCTAACCCAAGCTATCACGGCGTTTCCTTTGCTGACGCGGCAGGCAGGGCGGCATTTGTTACCTACATCAGAGCGATACTTCTTCGTGATACCGGCGCGACACTGTCGCCGTTCCACGCGTTCATATTCCTTCAGGGACTTGAAACGCTGTCGCTGAGAGTTGAACGCCATGTTGAGAACGCCTTAAAAATTGTCAAGTATCTCAGCGAGCATCCGCAGGTGGAGGCGGTACACCACCCGTCGCTTGAAAACGACCCGAGTCACGAGCTGTATAAAAAATATTTCCCCAACGGCGCAGGCTCTATATTTACATTTGAAATAAAGGGCGACGAAAAGACGGCGCAGAAGTTTATCGACAATCTCGCTATATTTTCACTTCTGGCAAACGTAGCGGACGTTAAATCGCTGGTTATCCATCCCGCGACGACTACGCACTCGCAGTGCAGCGCGGAAGAGCTTGCGGAGCAGGGAATTAAGCCGAACACAATCAGGCTTTCAATCGGTACGGAAAACGTGAACGACCTGATTGACGCTCTTGACGACGCGTTTAAAACTGTATAATAATAGGATTTGAACAGGATTTTAAATTTTAGGAGGTCTTGCATGAGCGGCATTGCGCGTAAGGAGAAACTAAGCGGAAATTTCCAAAAAACGGAATGTGTCAAATATGGAATTAAAAGATTTTTTTACAAAAAATAAAAAGGCTGCAATCGCTTTTTCGGGCGGTGTTGACTCGTCATACCTTTTGTACGCGGCAAAGGATGCGGGAGCCGACGTTACGGCGTATTACATAAAAACGGAATTTCAGCCCCAATTTGAATACTCGGATGCTGTTAAGCTGTGCGACGAACTCGGCGCACGGCTTAAAGCTGTGGAGTACAATATTTTATCGGAGGAATCTGTAAGGAATAATCATAGGGACAGGTGTTATCACTGTAAAAAGGTCATGTTTTCAATTTTAAAGCGCGAGGCTGAAAAGGACGGGTACAAGCTGCTGCTTGACGGAACAAATGCGTCCGATAATGCGGACGACAGACCGGGAATGAAAGCTCTCTCGGAGCTGTCGGTACGTTCTCCGTTAAGGGAGTGCGGACTGACAAAGGATAAAATACGCGAGCTGTCAAAGAAAGCGGGACTGTTCACATGGAATAAGCCCGCGTACGCATGCCTTGCCACGAGAGTACAAAGCGGAACGGAAATAACAGAGGATTTACTGCGCGAAATAGAAGGCGCGGAGAGCGCGCTGATGTCAATGGGTTTTACGGACGTCCGCGTACGCTCGTACAACGGCTGCGCGAGAATACAGATAAAGCGCGGTCAGTTTGCGATGGCGGCGGACAGACGCGCGGACATAGTGAAAGCTTTGAAACCGTATTTTGACATTATACTTTTGGATATGGAAGCAAGATAATTTGAGCGAAATGAGATGAATTGCTGCGCGGTGTTGCCGCCTGTAATACTGTAATAGAGGACGGACGCGCGTTAATCCCAATCCGATTTCTGTTCTGGCAGATAGGCGCGACGGCAGACCGGAACGGCGACACTCAGACCGCTGCAATTTCACAGGGCAGCACGGCAGCTTGGAAAATAGATTTTTAATAAAGCGAGGGATGCTCTATAAAGAAGTTAATAAAGATAATAACGCTATTTGTAATTATGGCTCTTTTCTGTGAAGTGTCATATGGAGCTGAATACCTAAACAGTGTTGAATTTACTGAAAAAAATGTGAATGATGCAGTCATGTGGAGCGGCAAAGAATGGATTACAGATACATATCCTCCTAAAATCTCGGAGGACGGTGTACAATTTACAGCAGTAGAGGGGAATGAAGAAATTCCTGAAATATTGAAATTCGGCGGATCTTATAAGTATGTTTGGACGGGCAGTGATTATTTAGTTTATAAGGGACATCATTCTTATCTTGATGGGGATTCAAAAAAATACATGTATAGGATTTCTGAGGATTTCAAAACCATATTAAACACATATCAAATCCCAAATCTTATAAATAACATAGAATTCATGGATGATAAGATTTTTATATCAACAAGAAATATACGGCCTAAAAAATATGGTGATAGCGTTATAGGAGCTTTTTCATGTGAATATGCGGTTTATTATAGTACTGATTGTATCGAATGGACAAAACTTGATGTTGATAAGTCTAATGGTGATTTTCTTTGTATGAATAAGGTGGATGGCAAATTGCTTATAAATAATTATATTTATTCAAATGAGGAATTGAACAAGATAGTATATGAAAATTCCAGTGAAATCTATCAATATAAGATTGGACAATTTGTTTGTAGGGTTGAAGTCGAGAATAAAAATGAGGACACTGAAGTGTTAGTGTTTTCAAATGACGGTGTATATTGGGACTATTTAACTATAGAAAAAATGAATTCTATTCAAAACATATCAGAAGTAGGAAATGAGATACTAATAGAAGACTATAGTAAATTTTATTCTTGCAATAAGGAAGAAATATTCTCACAGCTACGCGAAAAATTAGACCCTAATCCTGTTTATGTGAAGCTTAACGGCAACATTCTCGGTTTTGATACCCCGCCTGTGATTGAGGACGAGCGTACACTAATCCATATCCGCTTCTTATTTGAGCAGATGGGCGCGACGGTAGACTGGAACGGCGACACGCAGACCGCGACAATTTCACAGGACAACACAGCTGTAACCTTTTCCATAGACGACACCGAAGCGGACGTAAACGGCCGGACGGTAACAATGGACGTACCCGCGCGGCTCATAAACGGAAAAACAATGGTACCGCTGCGTTTCCTTTCCGAGGAGCTTGGCTATAACGTTGAATGGGACACGGACACAAGAATAATCACAATTGAGTAAATTTAATTGTAGAGCGGACCGGTCGGGGTGAAAAGATTTTTGGAATATTGGCGGGTGTTACGCCGCTGTGCGTATTTGCGAGATTTGCGTATGCCGCGGATATTGCCGAAAGCGGCAGCGACTCGAATTTTAGGTGGCTCTAATTATGAATGGACACCGGACAGCGACGGTGTTCTGACCGTAACATAGGAGGACGTCGGTTTTGATTGGAAGGAGCTTAGAGAACAGGTCAAAAGGAAAGAAGAAATGAAGCTGAAATATATAGGCGACGCTTTCTTTGCCCGCAATTTAGAGTGTAGCTATTGAAAAAACAGAGCCGATGTGATATACTGATTAAAATTACATTGGCTTTTTTCCTGCTATAAGAAAGGAGTTATAAATATGGGTAAAAGCCTGAAATTATAGTAAACAAAGGAGATAATGAAAGAAAATGAAATTAGGAATTGTAGGATTACCGAACGTAGGCAAATCAACGTTATTCAACG
>CAZWMB010000084.1:0-5567 GCA_964634635.1 uncultured Lachnospiraceae bacterium | reverse complement strand
TCTTGACCGGAGTCTTAAACGTCTGGGGCTTGATTATGTGGATATTTTCTACCACCACCGTCCCGACCCCGAAACTCCTATGGAGGAAACCGCGGCGGCGCTCGCGCATACGGTAAAGAGCGGAAAGGCTCTATACGCGGGAATTTCAAATTACGACGCCGAGCAGACAAAGCAAATGGCGCGGCTCATGCGCGCTCACGGAACGCCCCTGCTCATTCACCAGCCGCGTTACAACATGTTTGAACGCCGGATTGAGAACGGCTTGCAGGACGTGCTGTCCGAGGAGGGCATAGGCTCAGTTTCCTTCTGTCCTCTTGCGCAGGGACTTCTCACAAATAAGTATATACACGGTATTCCCTCGGACTCCAGAGCCGCGAAAGGCTCGCCGTTCCTGACCGCCGACAGAATTAAGCCGGAGGTAATCGAAAAGGTTGTTGAGCTTAATAAAATAGCGGAAAACAGGGGTCAATCCCTCGCGCAGATGGCTTTAGTGTGGAATTTGCGCGGCGACAGGCTTACAAGCGTGCTTATAGGCGCGTCGCGCGCCGCGCAGATTACCGAGAACGTGCGCGCGCTTGAAAACGCCGATTTCGCTCAGGAGGAGCTTGACGCGATTGATAAAATTCTCGCGGACTGACCGGTTCATACCGCGGAATATAACTCAACATATTCAAAAAGCGAAAAGATGTATTTAACGCATCTATTCGCTTTTTTGTCTGCGGCGGGCGGTACGCGCGCAAAATAAATCATAATTATTTTTCAATTTCAACATTCCCTGCGGAATTTTTCCGTATTATATTACAAATTCTCTCTGAAAAATTCCTCAAGCTGTTTTGCCGCGGCGCTCTCGTCGCCGCCGTCGGCTGTCACAGTGACCATGTCGCCCTTTCTTACGCCCAAACCGGCAACGGAAAACAGTCTTTTTAGGTTTTCACTTTTATCGTTATATTCAATATTTATATTCGACATATATCCCCGCGCCTGTTCAACAAGCATGCCGGCGTCTCTCGCGTGAAGTCCGTTTTCACCCTGTATGGTGTACGAAAACTGTTTCATAGTAAAACCTCCATTCTTACGGGAAATTTATCTTTTTTATTCATCTTTCCCGATTTGACCGCTTTTATACCCTTACGTATATAAAAGCGGAACGTACCTTTCGTACATTTACTATATTTTAATCACGATATGTCGGATTTGTCAACAAAAACCACTGAAAAACTATCTTTTTTACAAAATTTATGTTAATAGTCCGGTGGTTTTTATTGATTTTTTCAATAATTTTTTAGATTTACATAAGATACCGTCAGCGGATTGTCACGGTTGTGATATAGCTTTCCTGCACAGCTATACCGTCGCCCTCTATTATTACCGGAAGAGTGTACTCTCCCGCTCCCAAGTCCTTTACGTCAACAGTCGCCTTCAGCTTATCCGCGGTAAGCGTTCCTTCCTCGCCGTATACGTTCACGCTTATGTTTTCCGCCTGTGCCGTAAAACCCGCGGCGGTATTTATCGGCTCTACCTCCAGCTCAAGCCGGGCGTATGTTTTCTTTACCGCCTCGTATCTGACCTTGACCTTTCTGCTATCCTCCGGTATATACACTCCGTCCGGCGCGGATATATTATACTCTCCGGAGCCGCTGCCGTCTATACTGTCTATATACGCAAGCAGCCTGTCGCCTGTAAAGTCCGCGTCCGTACCCACAGTCACGGTTGACGGAGTAATCGTTGTTTTTCCGTCTCGGAGCATGTAGCTTTTTTCAAGCTCCTGAGTGAGCAGCGCCTCCACAGGCAGAGTTTTGGGCATATACAGAGTATTATACACCTCGATAAACGCGCGGTTACTCTCTATTGTTTCGTTTTTCTCTATAAACGCTCCGTCCTTATCGGTAAGCAGGTACCCCGCGCGTACAGCGCCGTCGGCTCTTACCTCGGAGAGGTCAACCTCCGCTACCGCGCCGTTTACCGTGTCAATCTCGCTTTCCGCCCCCGTTATAGTCACCTTGGAGTCCGCCGCCTCGGATTTTACAAGCATATTCTTATGAGAGCCTGTCTGCTTAACGCTGACGCTGATTTCCTTTGACGCGAGCGGCTCGACTGTAAGCGGTATACTGCCGTAGCGCTCCTTCTCCACCGTTATACGCGTGGTGGGCAGTGATATTGCTCCCTCAAGGGTGTACTCGCCCGCCGAGCTTATATCCCCAACATTTACCTGGATGTATATGTCGTCCATAAAATTCATCAGGTCGCTTCTTTTTCCGCTTACGACGACTGACAGCTGAGGGATTTCTCCTCTGCCGGTTATTGCCAGTCCCTTATCCCGCAAATCCAGCTCTCCGACAAGGCGCACATTAAGGTCGGACACGGTTGTCGTTATATCGGGGTCGTTCACATAGATTACCGTAAACCATACGACAATGGCAAGAAGTACGGACAGCGCCATTGTTTTTATTTTCCGGGTGCGTTTGCCGCTTTTTCTTTCCTCGCTCATTTTGACCTCCAGAATTTCATCTTGCCTATCCTATCGTTTGCATTGGTATTTTGAATTAGTATTTTCCTCAGCGCCATTGACAGCGTTTCTCTTGACAGATTTCTTGTCAGCGAGCCGTTAAGAGCTATTGATATTTTTCCGGTTTCCTCGCTTACGACTATTATAACCGCGTCCGTTACTTCGCTTAGTCCTATCGCCGCGCGGTGCCGGGTACCGAGGTCGCGGGACAGGTTATTGTTTGCCGTGAGCGGCAGAAGACAGCCGGCAGTCACTATTTTATTTCCCCGTATAATAACCGCGCCGTCGTGCAGCGGGGTATTCGGTACAAATATATTCTCCAGAAGTCCGCTTGACACGTTAGCGTCAAGCATTGTACCCGTGCTTATAAACTCTCCCAGTCTTGTTGCGCGTTCCATGACTATAAGCGCTCCCGTACGGCTTGCCGACATATCCGCCGCCGCTAAGGACACAGAGTCGATTACCCCTATAATATCCTCCTCGGAGGCGTCGCCCGCAAGGTCTATAATGCGTCCCACCTTAAAACGCCCCATTCGCTCCAGCAGGTTTCTCAATTCCGGCTGGAACAGCACTATTACCGCAAACATTCCTATCTGTACCACGCCCCCCAGTATGTAATTCAGGGCGTTAAGCTTTAACCACTGGCTCATAAAGAATACTATGAAAAGAAATATAACGCCCTTCGCGAGCTGCATTGCGCGGGTTTCACGAAGGAGATTTATAAGATAGTACAGGATTACGGATACTATCAGCACGTCAATGACGTCGCTGATCCTCAAAAGCTGCACATATTTTATAAGATAATCAAGAAAAACATTCATCCCTGTACCTCTCTTCACTAAAAATTGTACATACATGAATTATTATACTACAAATTTCTTGTTATTGCTATATAAATTTTAATTTTTTTTATTGTATTTTCAGTCGCTTTATGTTATAATTGGTCTGTATTTATTTTAGAAAGGATGATTTTTCAATGAAAAAGAAAATTCTAAGCGCGGCGCTTGCGGCATCGTTTACGCTTGTCTGCGCCGGCGCGGCGATGGCGGCAACCGACAGCGCGCCAACGGTTTACGTAAACGAAGGTCTTATAATATTTGACGACCAGGCTCCGGTTATCGTTTCCGACAGAACTCTTATTCCTGCCAGAGGCGTATTCGAGGCTATGGGCGCGGCCGTTGAATGGGACGGCGAAACGCGCGTTGTCGATGTTACAAGCTCCGACAACAAAACTCTTGTAAGACTCGCAATCGACGACAGTACAATGAAGGTATACGACCTTTCCGGTATGATAAGCACACTGCTTTCCGGTCAGGACTTCAACGCTCCGTCAACGGACGTTACTCTTGACGTCGCTCCTCAGATTATGAACGACAGAACCATGATTCCTCTGCGCGCGATAGGCGAGGCTCTTGACGCCGATGTTCAATGGGACGGCAATTCGCGTGAAATTAAAATCACAACAGCGGACGCTCCCGCGTCAAAGGACGACTGTCCTTCGCTCTCGCTCTCAGCGTCGGCTGAAACAGCGGCGGCAGGTGAAACTTTTGATTTGTACGTAAACCTTGATAACGTTGACTTTACCGAGGGAACATATGTATCCGGCGTAACCGCGACCATAGGCTATGACAGCTCATGTTTTGAGTTTGTCGGCGCGGCTCTCATGAACGGCGATACCGTTGTCGAGGACGCTCTCGGCGCGGAAAACGCCGATTTTGCCGGTCTTTACGTAAAGACGCCTTATGTAACGATTAACTCCGAAACCGCGGCGAAAGCTAACGGTATTGTTATGAAGCTTACATTTAAGTCGCTGACAGGCGATTTGGGTATATTCTCGCTTTCAAACGGATACCATACCAAAGTCGGCTATAATACAACGCTTCTGATTGACAACAGCGAGGGTTCGGTTGAATACTACGGCGATACTCTGCGCGTTGATACAACTCCTGTGTTTATCAACTCGGGCAGCTCAAATGTTACTGACAACGCCGCTGACGCGGACGTAGCTGACGGCGATACCTCGGCGGGTACAGATGACGCCGGCGCGGAGGACGCGGCGGATACCGCAGAAGCCGATACGAATACGGATACGAATACGGATAGCGCCGAATAAGTTTATAAATAAAATCCGGAGCCGTTAAAAGCTCCGGATTTTTATTTATTCTCTCTTTTGAACGGGCTTAAATACCATTTTCAGCAGCTCTTCGCCGATAATCATATTGTCGGTAAAGGGGTTTATAACAACAGCCCATACAGGATTTTTCTTGTCGTACACAATACTTACACATTGTTCAAATTTGAATTTCAATACGACTCCGGACGGTGACTTTTGCGTCATTTCCTTCTCGCCGGTAAAGATTGGCAGAAACATCTTTCCGTCATTGTTGTTCAGCAGCGCCGGATTAAGTACCGCGCCTTTTTTCAGCTTTAGCTTGTTGTCTGTCTTTTCAAACGGCTCCTTCATGTTCGATACGGCCGGCAGGAAAAATTCCCTATTGGGCAGCAGTTTCATCACCGCCAGAATACTTTCCTGCGTTTTCTTTTTCTTGAATTCCTGTATGCGCATTTTTAAAAGCTCTCCGCCGAATTCATTCTTTGGGCGCGTTGTTTCCGCCTTTTCTTCCGGCTCCGGCGCCGTATCCGTACCGCCGGACATTATCTCGTCGTACGCCCTTGAAATCTCGTCTCTTAAAGCGTCGTCCCGCTTTTCAGCGGCTTTCTCCTCCGGTATTTTTTTCTTTTTACCAAATAATCCCATATCTTTACCTCTTTTCACTTTATTTAGAGTATCTTTATTATACTTTCCGAAAAGATGTTTGTCAATGCAAAATAAGCGTTTGCACATGGTAGCCGCAGAAAATAATAACCGTGACGAGCGTAAATAAATTGACAAAAAACGACTTTGAGTAAAATTCAAAGCCGTTTCTTAGCCCTTTTATCCTATTAAATTTTAATCAAAGTATGCTTTTGGTATAGTTCCGTTTAATTTTTTGCCGTTTAGGTAATCGATAAGCGTTATATCCTGTTGCGATATTCCGCCTCCGCCTTTGCCGTCCGGCGA
>CAZWMB010000083.1:0-5640 GCA_964634635.1 uncultured Lachnospiraceae bacterium | reverse complement strand
TCCTTCTTTCAAGACAGGTTGGCGTTCCTTACATCGTAGTATTCATGAACAAGTCGGACCAGGTAGACGATCCTGAGCTTATGGAGCTTGTTGAAATGGAGATTAGAGAATTGCTTACAGAGTACGAATTCCCCGGCGACGATATTCCTATCATCTCAGGTACGGCTCTCGGTGTTCTTGAGTCAACCTCAACAGACCCGAACGCTCCCGAGTATAAGTGTATTCTTGACCTTATGGACGCTGTCGACAACTACATTCCGACTCCGGAAAGAAAATCCGACCTTGACTTTCTTATGCCTATCGAGGACATTTTCTCGATTACGGGCCGCGGTACGGTTGCTACGGGAAGAGTTGAGAGAGGTCGTCTGAACCTGAACGACGAGGTTGAAATTATCGGTCTTACAGACGAGCGGCGCAAGGTCGTTGTGACAGGTATCGAGATGTTCAGAAAGCTTCTTGACTATGCCGAGGCCGGCGACAACATCGGCGCGCTGCTCCGCGGCGTTCAGAGAAACGAGATTGAAAGAGGTCAGGTTCTTGCTAAGCCCGGTTCAATCAATCCGCACACAAAGTTCAAGGGCGAGGTTTACGTTCTTACTAAGGACGAGGGCGGTCGTCATACGCCGTTCTTTAATAATTACAGACCTCAGTTCTATTTCAGAACAACCGATGTTACTGGCGTTATCACACTTCCGGAGGGTACGGAAATGTGTATGCCGGGCGATAACGTAAAGATGGAGGTTGAGCTTATCACGCCTATCGCTATCGAAAAGGGTCTGCGTTTCGCTATCCGTGAGGGCGGCAGAACAGTTGGTTCGGGCGTTGTTTCGGAAATCGAGGGCTGATTAAACAAAAATTACTTGGCTGAGCGTTGCAAAATCGCGCAGCCAAGTTTTTTTATCTTATTTTTTTAAGTATAAAATCGAAAATCTTTTCCGCCACAGCCTCCTTGGACATTTTTTCAAGACTGATTTCCCCGTCGGCGGTTATCAGTGTCACGACATTTGTGTCCGCGCCAAAGCCCGCGCCGTCCTCATTCAGATTATTCGCGACAATCATGTCCGCGTTTTTATTTTTTAGCTTTACCCGCGAGTTTTCGAGTATATTTTCAGTTTCCATTGAAAAGCCGCATATGAACTGACCTTTTTTCTTTCTTTCTCCCAGTGTTTTTAAAATATCATCAGTACGTTCAAGCTCAACAGACATATTATTACCGGATTTTTTTATTTTTTCCGTGCTTATATCCTTCGGTCTGTAATCCGCAACCGCCGCGGCCTTTACAATTATATCCATATTGCCGGACGCCGCCGTTACCGCGTCATACATTTCCCTTGCGCTCCTAACCTTGACAGTTCTAACAAACATTGGCGGCTCTTCCTCGCATTTTCCCATTACAAGAGTAACCTCCGCGCCGCGGCGCATCGCGTTTTTGGCAAGCTCAAAGCCCATTTTACCTGTTGAGTGATTGGTAATATACCGTACAGGGTCTATCGCCTCCATAGTCGCGCCGGCAGTTATCAGTACGCGTTTGCCCGACATATCCTTGTCAAAGGCAAGCTCTTTTAAAATATATTCAAGCAGCACGGACTCCTCCGTCATTCTGCCGTCGCCGAAGTCGCCGTTAGCAAGCATACCGCGCTCCGGTTCAATAATTTCATAGCCGTATCCTTTAAGCTTTTTAATATTATCCTGAACAACAGGATTATGAAACATGTTATGGTTCATAGCCGGTGAAATAATTTTTTTGCACGGACACGCCATAACGGTGGTTGTCAGCATATCGTCCGCAATTCCGTTCGCGATTTTACCAATCACATCAGCGCTCGCCGGCGCAATCATAACCATATCCGCCGCCTTTGCAAGCGCCACATGCTCCACGCTGTACTCAAAATTTCTGTCAAAGGTATCTATAAGGCATTTGTGCTTTGTCAGTGTTTCAAAGGTCACAGGATTTATAAAATTCACGGCGTTGCGCGTCATAAGCACATGCACGCCGCCGCCGAGCTTTGTAAGCATACGCGCGAGATTTACGGTCTTGTACGCCGCAATACTGCCCGTAACGCCGAGTAATATTGTTTTTCCTGTAAGCATGCTATCCTTCCTTTCATGTTTGTTTATTCTATTATAACATAAACATTCATATAATGAAATAAAAAAATTAAATTATTGTTTATCTTAATACTTTTGAGCTAAGCGCAAAATCCGCGGTTAGCGAAGAAGCCGGGGGTTCCAATGGGGGATAAGGTCCCCCTTTTGGGGTTTTTGATTCTTTTTGACACAAAAAGAAGAATAATTTATTTCGGGAGGTATCATATGAATTATATCTGGTGCGGAATGATACTGATTTCCATAATTGTATCTATAATTAACGGTACGGTGGACGAAACTCTGAACAGCGCGTTTGAGGGTGCGCAAAGCGCGGTATTCACGGCTTTGTCATTCGCGGGTGTGATGTGTTTTTGGACCGGTATAATGAAAATCGCGGAAAAGTCCGGCCTGTCGAAAAAGCTTGAAAAGCTGCTCCATCCTTTAATCAATTTTCTTTTTCCCAACGCCGGCAGACAGGCAAAAAAATTTATAGCCATGAATATGAGCGCGAATATCCTGGGTATGGGTAACGCCGCCACTCCTATGGGTATAAAAGCGATGTCTGCGCTGGACAGTGAAAATAAAAATCCGCTGTACGCGTCCGACGATATGTGTATGTTGGTAATACTGAATACTACCTCCTTTCAGCTGATACCCACGACAATTATAGCTCTGCGCGCCGCCGCGGGGTCCTCCGACCCTTTTTCGGTCATTCTGCCAATCTGGATTTCCTCTTTGACCGCCGTCGCTGTCGCCGTTACGGCGGCAAAGCTGTACCTCGGAGGAAAAAGACTGTGATATACGTTATTCCTTCTATAATCGCGTTTGTGATAATCTGGTCGTTTATAAAAAAACAGCCGTCCTATGAGTTGTTTATAAGCGGCGCCGAGGATGGTATGAAAATCGTACTCGGAATATTCCCGTCGCTTGTCGCGGCGCTTACCGCCGCGTACATGCTGCGCGCATCCGGTACGTTTGACCTTATTATATTTTTATTGGCTCCGATTACAGAGCTGATACCCGCGGAGGTAATGCCTCTTGCTCTTATACGACCCATATCCGGCAGCGGCGCGACAGGTATCCTCGCGGAAATATTGAACGCCTACGGCGCGGACAGTGTAATCGGCAGAACCGCGTCGGTCATAATGGGGTCGACTGAAACAACTTTCTACTGTCTTTGCGTATATTTTGCCAAAACCAGGGTAAAACATAATCTTAGAGTAATACCGTTTGCCGCCGTCGGCGACATTGTCGGTATGCTTATGGCGGTAATTCTTATAAAATTACTGAATTTTTAATTAAATTTCCGTTACCTACTTGAAAAACTCATGTTTTTTTTATATAATAGATTAAGATATATTGGGTAAATTTACCTGTAAAAAAGGAGAAAAAAATTATGTACAACAAAATGACAGTCGAGGACATTGACGTAAAAGGCAAAAAGGTTTTGGTTCGCTGTGATTTTAACGTGCCGCTTGACGCCGACGGCAATATTACAGACGAAAACCGTATTGTTGGCGCGCTTCCAACAATCAAATACCTCATGAATAACGGCGCTAAGGTAATTCTATGCTCTCACATGGGCAAGCCGAAGGGCGAGCCTAAAAAAGAGCTTTCACTGTCTCCCGTAGCGAAAAGCCTCAGCGAGAAGCTTGGCAGGGAGGTTGTTTTTGCGGCTGACGATAACGTTGTCGGCGACAACGCTAAGGCGGCTGTTGCCGCCATGCGGGACGGCGACGTTGTTCTTCTTGAAAACACGCGTTACAGAGCCGAGGAAACAAAGAATATCGAGGAATTTTCAAAGGAGCTTGCGTCGCTTGCCGACGTATTTGTAAACGACGCTTTCGGTACGGCGCACAGAGCGCATTGCTCAAACGTGGGAGTATCGTCAATATTAAAGCCGGCGGTAGCGGGTTATCTGATTGAAAAGGAAATCAACTTTCTCGGAAACGCCGTAAATAACCCTGTAAGACCGCTTGTTGCAATACTTGGCGGCAGTAAGGTTTCGTCAAAAATTTCAGTTATCGAAAATCTGCTTAAAAAGGTAGACAAGCTTATTATCGGCGGAGGTATGGCGTACACTTTCTTTGCGGCTCAGGGCAAAACCACGGGTACGTCGCTGCTGGAACCCGATTACATTGACTACGCTAAAAAGATGCTTGACGGGGCGGGCGACAAAATTGTACTTCCCGTTGATACGGTTATCGCGGAGAAATTCGACAATGACGCTCCCTCAAGGATTGTCGAGGGTGATATTCCCGACGGTTGGATGGGTCTTGACATAGGTCCGAAGTCTGTCGAACTGTTTAAGAGCGTGCTTTCCGACGCTAAAACGGTTGTGTGGAACGGTCCTATGGGAGTATTTGAAATGTCAAACTTTGCCAGGGGTACAAATGAGATAGCGGCAACGCTCGCTAATCTTGACGCTACGACAATTATCGGCGGCGGCGACAGCGTCGCGGCTGTCAATCAGGCGGGTCTTGGCGACAGGATGAGCCACATTTCAACAGGCGGCGGCGCTTCAATGGAATTCTTAGAGGGTAAGGAGCTGCCCGGTATCGCGGCATTGACGGACAAATAATATTGTTGTTTATGAGTGTAAATGAATGTTATCGGGGACGGGTTGTCGAGGACGCCAACCCATAAATCCCCGGAAAATTGCCGCAATATTGCGGGCGGCTGATAGCCGCCCCTACGAAATATTTAATCCCGGCGGTTGTAGGGGAAGATATTATCCTCCCGTAAATCCCATTTACGCCGCTAAATTATAATTTATACAAATACGAACAAAAGGAGAACAGATAAGATGGGAAAATATATAATAGCGGGCAACTGGAAGATGAACAAGCTGCCCTCGGAAACGTATGATTTTGTAAAAGAGGTCGCCGAGGCGACAAAGAGCGCGTTATGCGAGGTTGTATGCTGCGCGCCGTACGTTTGCCTTGCGCCGGCAATCGAGGCGGCTAAAGGTACTCATGTAAAAATCGGCGCGGAGAATTTACATTTTGAGGATAAGGGCGCGTACACGGGCGAGGTAAGCGCCGATATGCTTGTTGATTTGGGAGTTCGGTATGTTATTATCGGTCACAGCGAAAGACGTGAATACAACAACGAAACGGACGAAACCGTTAATTTGAAGGTCAAAAAGGCGCTCGAAAAGGGTCTTATCCCGATTGTCTGCTGCGGTGAAAGTCTGGAGCAGAGAGAGGCGGGGATTACAATGGAACTGATTTCTATTCAGATTAAAAAGGCGTTCGCGGGCATAAGCGCGGAGGACGCGCGGAAAATTGTTGTTGCGTACGAGCCTATCTGGGCTATCGGCACGGGCAAAACCGCTACTGACGAACAGGCGGAAGAGGTTTGCGGAGGTATAAGAAAAATTCTTGCCGGTCTTTATGACAACGCCGTTGCAGATGCGATTACCATTCAATACGGCGGCAGTATGAACGCAAAAAACTGCGCGGGACTTTTAGCAAAGCCGAACATTGACGGCGGCTTAATAGGCGGCGCATCTTTAAAGAGCGCGGACTTTGCGGTAATCACAGGCGCGGC
>CAZWMB010000082.1:0-5641 GCA_964634635.1 uncultured Lachnospiraceae bacterium | reverse complement strand
AGGAGAATCTTTTATACGGAGTTGAAACGGTTGTTCATCAGCTTATAATGCTTTCATCCGGCAGTTATATGGGAAACGAGCTGTCGTTTGACGAAAGGATACAATTTGCGGAAGCTGCACTGAGTATCTATTCAACGATTTTCCATAAGGGTCATAAATCGGCGAATGACGGTAGTTTCAGGCATATTTACGATCGGCTTGCGGAACTGTATCTCGGCAAAGGCGACAGCGAAAACGGCATAAAATATCTGCGGCTTGCCGCCGAGGCGTCGGAATATTATGATAAAAGCGTGGAAAACGGCGAGCCTTTTGATATACTGTTTGTAAACCGCTGCCGCAGCGAAAAAACGGATTATTATTACGTTGATACCGTACGGCTTTTACAGCTTATGGACGAACGTCCGGCATTTGATTTGATACGCGGTACAAAGGAATTTAAAGAAATTCATTCGCGTTTGGAAACGCTTTAAGAACTGTACGTATATACAACTTGATGCTTATATGACGATACCGGGCAATAGATTTTATTGAGTATGTGAATTGAACTATGTAGATATAAGTGGTAAAATATATACGGATATATGTTTGAGAGAAAGAAAAGAGGTTTATAAAGGTGTTTTCAAAGAATAGGCTGGGGATAAGATTTATTGCGTATATTATAGGGTTGTTTATAATGACGGCGGGGATAGCCGTTTCGGTAAAATCAAATCTCGGAGTATCGCCCGTAAGCTCAATACCTTATACTATAACGTGCATTTTCGGTATGGAAATGGGAAACGCGACTATTTTATTCCATGCGGCGCTGGTGCTTTTGCAGATTATATTGCTCAGAAAACGCTTTATGTGGATAAATCTGTTTCAGATTGCCGTAGGAATCGTATTCGGAAAATTTACCACGTTATGCAATTCGCTTGTCGCGTTTTTGCCGACGCCGGATAATATCGCGATAAGGGCCGGTATGCTGCTTGTAAGCGTCGTGCTGATAGCCGTCGGCATTTTCTTTTATCTGCCGGCAAATATTATGCCGCTTGCGGGCGAGGGCGCGATGCAGGCGGTTTCAGACGTTACGCGTATTGAATTTTCAAGGGTAAAAATCGGGTTTGACGTAAGTATGGTTGTTGTATCGCTTATCGCCTGCGTTGTTGCAATCCACAGTATGGAAAGCGTCGGAATAGGCACGATAGCGGCGGCGTTTCTGGTGGGCGCAGTTTTGGGAGCGATAACAAAAACGTTCGGTAAACGGCGTGACAGACTCCTTAACGGTACGGCGTAAAATACATATACATACGGTTTTCGCGCATTTCAAACAGATCGCAGACCGCATAAAAATGCGGTCTGTTTTCATATACATATTATTGTGTCAACTGCGCTTTTTGCTTTTCGGCGTTAAGCTCCGCCTGAATTTCATCAACGCGCCTTATAATATCCGCTACAGCGTCCGTTTCGCTCCGCGGCTTTATAGGCTCCTCCGCCTCGCGCTTACGAATATCCTTACGGAATATCAGCTTAAACAGCGTACGCACCAGCGGCTGTATAAAGAATAGTTGCGTAAAAAAAGCAAACGGAAAATTAAAGCATACAAGCTTAATCCAGTCAGCCAATAATGTAATAACGTTAAAGCCCTCGTAGTACGGATAGTACAGTATAGCCGCGAGGAAACTCATTGCGGGACACATAAGACCTACCGTGGCGCATATAATAGCCGACTCAAATATCATAGGATGATTTCTGCGAGGGTCGAATATACGCGATGCAAGCCTGAAGGAGCAGGGACTGCCCATAAGTACCTCAAGCAGGTACGCCAGACAGAACTCCGTTATAATAATTGCCCATATAGGAACATTTTTCCCGAGCATATAAACTCCTCCCATAGCGTTCACAGCGTCAAGCACGCTACTTTCTCCGGTAAGCTCCGTAAATGTTGAGCCGTTAACAACGTACAGACTGTAAAACACGTAAGCGTGTACGGTAATCAGTACGGTTAAAAAGGCGAACACCATTCTTTGAAATTGATTTCTTGGCATAAAAATCCTCCATTCTCTTTTTGCATAAAAAAACATATGACGCCGGTAAATCTATAACGGTGAATGTTCCGTAATCAGATTTACGCGCAAAAGCGCCACATGTGTCGTATGCAATTCAATGTTATTATTAAAAAACCATGTTGCATTTTACCATAAAAGGTTTTATTTGTCAAGTCATAATTCAGGGCAACGCCGATATGACGTTCTCATATGATTTTTGTAAAGGTTCAGAAAAAATTTTAAAAAATTTTACAAAATCACAAAAAACGCTTTATTTTTTTCCATATTTATAGTACAATGATAAAAGTAGTAAAGTAATATGGAGGAAGAGCTACAAAAAACATGTAAAACGGAAGGATGGTTTTAATGGAACAAAACTTACAGCAAACACAGACAGTCACCGTTATTGCGCTTATTATTTTCGCTTTGGCAATGGTGCTTATCGGATTTATCAGCTCGCGCAGGACGAAAACAATTGACGGTTTCCTGCTGGGCAGCCGCAGCATAGGCGCATGGGTGAGCGCCTTCGCGTATGGTACGGCTTACTTTTCAGCGGTCGTATTTGTAGGCTACGCGGGTCAGCACGGCTGGAATATAGGTATCGGCGGCATATGGATAGGTATAGGCAACGCGGTACTCGGCTGCTTGCTCGCATGGCAGGTACTGGCAAAGCGCAGCCGTACGATGACGCATACTCTCAATGTCAGAACAATGCCGGAATTTTTCGAATCGCGATATAGCTGTACCGCGTTGAAGCTGTTCGCGGCGGTTGTGATTTTCGTATTCCTTGTACCGTACAGCGCGGCTGTATATAAAGGACTCGGCTCAATGTTCGCCACAATATTTCCGGGCGTTTCAAACAATGTCTGGATTTTGATTATCGCCGCGCTTACAGCGGCGTACCTTGTACTCGGCGGCTACGTCGCTACGGCGTACACGGATTTTGTTCAGGGAATAATAATGATTGTCGGCGTATTCGCAATGGTTATAGCCATTGTCAGGACTCCGGCTGTCGGAGGCTTTTCACAGATGCTTGAAAAGCTTGCGGCGACGCCGGATAACGGAGACGGTATAACGGGAGCGCAGCTTACAAGCTGGTACGGAGGAGCGTCATGGAAATTCCTGTGCGTTAATATTATGCTTACAAGCTTCGGTACATGGGGACTTCCGCAGATGGTAAGCAAATACTACGCGATTAAGGACATAAAATCAATCGGTAAGGCAAAGCTTATTTCCACCGTATTCGCTCTTATAATCGGCTGCGGCGCCTACTTTATCGGCTCGCTTTCAAGACTTGTGCTTAATAATCGGCTTCCTGAGGGCGGAGTTGACTCGGTAATACCGAATACACTGCTTACGGCGCTTGGCGGCGCCAATATTTTGACGACAATTATCCTTGCGGTAATTCTCATACTGCTTCTGTCGGCGTCGATGTCAACTCTGTCGTCAATAGTGCTTTCGTCCTCGTCGGCGATTTCCGTTGACCTTATTCCGGCAATAAAGAAAAATTACAGCGGTAAAAATCAGGTGCTTATAACGCGCCTTTTATGCTTGCTCTTTGTTGCGCTGTCATATCTGTTTGCAACAAAGAACATTACAATTATAGTTAATATTATGTCGTTCAGCTGGGGCATAGTATCCGGCTGCTTTATAGGTCCGTACATATGGGGAATTTACTCAAAAGGAACGACCAAAGCGGGCGCGTGGGCCGGTATGATTTGCGGCTTTCTGACAATCGCGGTGACAACGGTTGTACTCACCGCTATTGCGGCGAACGGCGGCGCGGGCTTTACGGATGCGTTCAAGGCGGCGTCGCAGAAAGCTCCGGAAATGGGAGTCGCGGCTATGGCTGTGTCGCTTGTCGCGGTACCGCTTGTATCGGCGTTTACAAAGAAATTTGACGAAAAATTCCTTGAAGGCGTATTCGCCGTTAAGGAGGAAAATTAAATGCCTATTACAGAATTTCTGGAAAGAAACGCGAGAGAATACGGCGATGACGTCAGTCTTGTCGAGATAAATCCAAAGGTAATGGAGAAGTCCAAGGTGACATGGCGCGAGTACGCGCTTATTGAAACTAACCCGATGGAGGCGGGACGTACCGAGATTACATGGAAAGAGTTTGACAAGCGCGCGAACCGTTTTGCGAATTTGCTTTTAAGCCGAGGTATAAAGAAGGGCGACAAGGTCGCCATACTTCTGATGAACTGTTTGGAATGGCTGCCGATTTACTTTGGCGCTCTCAAGGCGGGCGCGCTTGCGGTACCGCTTAATTACCGCTACACCGCGGAGGAAATAAAATATTGCATAGAGCTTTCGGAGGCGGACGCGCTTATATTCGGCCCGGAATTTATAGGGCGCGTAGAGGAAATATGCGAGAAAATACCGAATGTAAAGCAGACGTTTTATGTCGGCGCGGCATGTCCAACCTTCGCGGAGAGCTATGACTATTTGGTAAAGTTTATGCGTTCGATTGCGCCTGACATAACGATAACCGATAAGGATAACGCGGCGATTTACTTCTCGTCGGGTACGACGGGTTTCCCGAAGGCAATTCTGCACAATCATGAAAGCCTGATGCATTCGTGCAGGGTTGAGCAAAAGCATCACGGTCAAACGAAGGACGATGTATTTCTGTGCATACCGCCGCTGTATCATACTGGCGCGAAAATGCATTGGTTCGGAAGTCTTATTTCAGGCGGAAAAGCGGCGCTGCTGAAGGGTACAAAGCCTGAATGGATTTTGCGCGCGGTCAGCGAGGAGGAATGTACGATAGTATGGCTGCTTGTGCCGTGGGCGCAGGACATTCTGGACGCTTTAGAGAGCGGTGAAATACGTCTTGACGATTACAAGCTCGACCGGTGGCGGCTTATGCATATCGGCGCTCAGCCGGTACCGCCGAGTCTTATAAAGCGCTGGAAAAAGTATTTTCCGAACCACGCCTATGACACAAACTACGGTCTGAGCGAGTCAATAGGTCCGGGCTGCGTGCATCTGGGAGTCGAAAATATACATAAGGTCGGCGCGATAGGCGTACCGGGCTACGGCTGGGAGGTCAAAATTATAAACAAAGACGGCTCGCTTGTAAAGCGGGGCGAGGTAGGCGAGCTGTGCGTAAAGGGACCGGGCGTTATGACGTGCTATTATAATGATAAGAAAGCGACCGACGAGGCGCTGAAGGACGGCTGGCTCTTAACCGGCGACGTGGCGCAGGAGGACGAGGACGGATTTATATACCTTGTCGACCGCGCGAAGGACGTTATAATTTCCGGCGGTGAAAACATATATCCGGTACAGATAGAGGACTTTCTGCGAAAGCATGATGCGATTAAGGACGTGGCGGTAATTGGACTGCCCGATACGCGTCTGGGAGAGATTACAGCGGCGATAATCGAGTTGAAACCCGGCCGCCCCTGTACGGAGGACGAGATAAACGAGTTTTGCCATGAGCTGCCGAGGTACAAGCGTCCGCGTAAAATTATCTTCGCGGCCGTGCCGAGAAATCCGACAGGTAAGATTGAGAAACCTAAACTGCGCGAAATTTACTGCGGCGAGAGCCTTGTTAAGGCGCAGATTGAGAAATAAAAATTATAGGGGCGGCTGTCAGCCGCCCGTTTTTT
>CAZWMB010000081.1:0-5719 GCA_964634635.1 uncultured Lachnospiraceae bacterium | reverse complement strand
TGTCCTTACTTTTATTACATGTGACATTTTAGACTTTTTATTTCCCTTAGTCATGCCGTATTTCCGGGTCTGTGTCACAGTTATGTAGATTTTTTCACATAACTGTGACATTATATTGAAAATGCACAATAATTTTTAAGTATTTATAATTAAATTAAAAGAAATGGGCTCGGTATAATACCGAACCCATTCCATAGCAATTTAATTTTATCTAATCTCCGGGATGTACTTTACAAAAGCAACACCCCGTAAAAAGTCAATTAAGCTACGTAAATTACTTATTTACAACATCCTTAAGAGCCTTACCCGCCTTAAAAGCGGGAACCTTTGATGCGGCAATCTTAATCTTCTCGCCTGTACGGGGGTTCTTGCCCTCTCTTGCCGCTCTCGCTCTTACCTCAAATGTGCCAAAGCCTACAAGCTGTACTTTGTCGTTAGCGCAAAGAGCATCTGTGATTGCCGCTGTAACAGCGGCTACGGCCTTTTCCGCATCCTTCTTTGACAGCTCAGCCTTCTGAGCAACCGCCGCAACTAACTCTGTCTTGTTCATAATTTTTTCCTCCTAAAAATTTAAAAAATTTTCCTTTGTCCCTTTGGACTTTTACAGAAAACATCTGTATCAATTAAAGATTTTATTACAAACTTTTTCATATGTCAATAGTTTTGTGCCATTTTAAGCCAAAAATTCCTAAAAAAGTCTGTTTTTTAGTTATTTCTTTGCACTTTTCCACAGAAAATCAAGCTCCTCGTCCGACATTTCAGCCATATCCGCACCGTTGCCGCGCGCATCATTCTCCATTTTTTCAAACCGGCTTATGAATTTATCCGCTGACTTTGACAGCGCGATTTCCGGCGTCAGTCCCAGACGTCTGCCGAGATTTACCACGCTGAACAAAAGGTCGCCGTACTCCTCCTCAATCTTTTCCGGTACATCCTGCGCGCACGCCTCCTTAAGCTCGGATATCCCCTCGTCTACCTTACAGTAAAGCACATCGGTTTCGGACCGGTCAAATCCTATTCCCGCCGCCTTTTTCTGTATTTTCTCGCTGCGCATAAGCGCCGGCAGATAACGCGGAACATCCTTCAGCATGGCGGTATAGCTTTCAAGTCCCTTTTCCTTTTTCTTATTCTTTTCCCAGTTCGTAAGAGCTTCATCGGCATTGCCCGCCTTATCTTCGCCGAATACATGCGTATGACGTGTTATCAGCTTTGCGCATATTTCGTTCACAACGTCGTCAAAGCTAAACGCTCCCCTTTCCTCCGCAATTCTTGCGTGAAAGGCTACCTGTAAAAGCACATCTCCCAGTTCATTGGCGAACGCTTTATCGTCGCCGCTGTCAAGCGCGTCTATCGCCTCATAGCACTCCTCAATCATACTTTTCTTTATGCTCTGATGCGTCTGTACCTTGTCCCAAGGACAGCCATTTTCACCCCGGAGCCTTACAAGTATTTCCCTTAAATCGTCTATTGTGTAGTTTTTCATGGGTACAAATCCTTTCCTTTAACTTTTGTATAATTATATCACCGCAACCGCATTTTGACAAGTCTAAGTACGAAGTATTTGACGCGCGTCCCTTACCGACACCGCTTTCACCGCAACCAGCGACAGCGCGTAAACGCCGAATCCCGACGCGCACATCAGGGTCAGATACGCAAATCCTCCGCCTGTCGTCGCCATAAGCGGCCGACGCAGCAGACACATGACCGCCGTCATTGCCGCCGCCGATACTGCGGGCTTTATAAGTATTTCCATTATATTCTGTTTTAAACATAAATGCCGTCTTACTGAAATTAAATTCAGTATCATTACAAGCGTAAACGCGGCAATGGAGCTTATCGCCGAGCCGTATATGTTTATTTCCGGAATACCTATGAGGTAATAGCTCAGTCCGATTTTTACTGCGGAACCGGCAAGCGAATTGTAAAACGGCAGCATTATTTTACCCGCCGACTGAAGTATTGCGCCGGTTATCTGCGTCACGCACATCATCACCACGCATGGCGCCACTGTTGACAGCATTCGCGCCGAGGCGTCGTTATTAAACAGCAGGGATAGTATCTCCCCGCTCAGCATACACATTATCACCGCGCACGGTACTGACAGCAAAACCGCAAGGCGTATTCCGATGTCCGTAGCAAGCCGCGCCTTCTTCATGTTATTTACCGCTATCGCGCCGGCTATTACGGGAAGTATGCTCACGCCCATTGTCGCGAGTATTCCCACAGGCAGGTGAAATACAGTCAGCGCGTATCCCGTATACGCTCCGTATAAAAAGCGGGCGTCCTCAGCGGAAAAGCCCGCGTCCAGCAGTCTTGACCTGACGAGCGTTGTATCGGCTATATTTATCGCGTTTGACACTACCGACGCGCAGAGCAGAGGCAACGCTATGCTCATAAGCTTTTTTATTATTTCACGCGTATCGCCTGAGGATTTTATGTAAACCTTGTTTTTACCCCACAGATATGTCATTATCAATATCGCGGTAGCGGCAAGCTCGCCGGCGGTAACTCCCATTATGGCGCCGCCGGCCGTTTTTTCCACGCCGAACGAAACAAAATACACCGCAAGATAATATCCCGCCGCAAGCTTTATTATCGCCTCCGCCACTTGTGATACCGCGGTGGGTATCATATTGGATACACCCTGATAATAGCTTTTAAACGGCGTACCTAACGCCACCAAAAATATCGACGGAGCAATTATCCGTATTGCCCATACCGCCTTTTCCTCTTTCATAGCCGGCGCGAAAAAATCTGCCCCGAAGTACAGCGCCGCGCTTCCCGCCGCGCCGATAAGCGCAAGCAGCACGGTCGAAACCGCTACTATCTTCTGCGCCCCGCCGCGCTCTCCGCGCTCCGTTTCCTCCGCCACCAGCTTTGAAATGGCAAACGGCAGCCCTGAAATTATAAATGATAAAAACATTATATATACCTCAAAGGCTATGTTAAATACCGCCATGCCGCTTTCATTTAAAATATATGTAAGCGGAATTTTAAATACCGCGCCGAGTATCTTTGATATGGCGTTGGCTATCATCAGTATTACAGCGCCTGTTAAAAAGCTTTGTTTTTTCATGCCGCTCCTCCGATTATTTTTAATTTTCCTTAAATTTTAATTTTATTTACACGCCCGCGCACTGAAGCGTGTTTTGCTTATCTTCCCTTTCAGTCACATAATTTCTTGTCATTCTATAATATTTGTGGTATAATTGTTTTATACTTACTATCGGAGGATAAAAATGGAAATAAAAAAAATTACAAGCGTCCGCGGCAAGCTTGGCGTCCCGGGCGATAAATCGATTTCACACCGCGCCGTTATGCTCGGCTCTGTCGCGAAGGGTACAACCGAGATAAGCGGTTTTTTAAAGGGAGCCGACTGTCTTTCCACCATAAGCTGTTTCCGCAGTATGGGAATTGATATTACAGACACAAGGGATAAAATAATTGTACACGGTAAAGGACTTTACGGTTTATCCAAGCCGAACGACGTCCTGTATACCGGCAACAGCGGCACAACCACGCGTCTTCTTTGCGGTATTCTCGCTCCGCAGCCGTTTGACACGGAAATCACCGGCGACGCGTCCATATGCAAACGTCCCATGAAACGCGTTACATCTCCTCTGTCGCAAATGGGCGCAAAAATCGAGGGAGATTTTTGTCCGCTTAAAATAAGCGGAACCGGTCTGCACGGCATGGATTATAAAATGAGCGTCGCATCCGCTCAGGTTAAAACCGCGGTTATACTCGCGGGACTTTACGCGGAGGGCGAAACAATTGTGCGTGAAATCACAAAATCACGCGACCATACCGAATTGATGCTTGGCGCTATGGGCGCGGATATAAGGGTTGACGGTCTTGATATATCTGTAAAGTCCGGAAAAGAGCTTTCGGGGCAGAAAATCAAGGTACCCGGCGATATTTCGTCGGCGGCGTTCTTCATGGTTTCCGCCGCCGTTTTGCCAAACTCCCGCGTTACGTTGACAAATGTCGGCGTCAATCCGACAAGAACCGGAATTATCGACGTGCTTGACGCCATGGGCGCGGATATTACAATTGAAAACATACGTGTAAGCGCCGGTGAAAGTATCGCGGACATCACTGTAAAATCCTCGTCGCTTAAGGGTGTGGAAATAGGCGGCGATATTATCCCCCGACTTATCGACGAGCTGCCGATTATCGCCGTGGCGGCGGTATTCGCGGAGGGTACGACTGTTATCCGCGACGCTCAGGAGCTGAAGATCAAGGAAACAAACCGCATACGCGCGGTTGTGGACGAATTTACAAGGTGCGGAATTGATATAACCGAAACGGATGACGGAATGATTATACGCGGAAACAAGCCGTTCCACGGCGCGGATTTTAAAACATACGGCGACCACCGAATGGCTATGAGCCTCACCGTTCTCGCGCAGGGCGCAGACGGCGGCTCCTCTCTTGATGACGAAAAATGCGCGCGCGTTTCGTATCCGCGGTTTTTTGACGACTTTTATAGGCTGGATCAATGATAATCCGGAATTTTTAACGGTACAAAAAAAATCAAGTCCGCTTTCAAGATTGATTCAGACTTGATTTTTTGATTTATCCACAAGCTTTTTTACTTTAATTTATATGCTATGTCGTTCCAGAGAAGCTCCTTTTCCATATTCTCAACCGTAGTGTCCGCGCCGATATGTACAAATTCTATTCCCATCATATTGGCCCAGTCCTTCATCATTTCGGCTGTAATGTCGTACGACAGTACGCTGTGGTGCGCCCCTCCCGCCAAAATCCAGCACTCCGCGCTCACCTTCAAAGACGGCAGCGGTTTCCACATAACGCCTGCCACGGGCAGCTTGGGCATAGGTTTAAGCGGATTGCACGCCTTTATATCGTTTACAATCAACCTCATTCTGCCGCCCATATCTACAAGCGACGCGACTATGGCGTCGCCGTTTTTCGAGTCAAAAACAAGTCTTGCCGGGTCTTTTCTGTTGCCTATTCCCAAGGGATGTACCTGAATTTTCGGCCTGTCCGCCGCTACAAGCGGACAAACCTCCAGCATATGCGCGCCCAAAATATGCTCGTTGCCCTTTTCAAGATGGTATGTATAGTCCTCCATGAACGCCGTACCGCCGTCCATACCTTCAGCCATCGCTTTCATAATCGCATCCATAGCGGCAACCTTCCAGTCGCCCTCCGCGCCGAAGCCATAGCCGTCAGCCATCATGTTCTGCGCCGCGAGTCCCGGCAGCTGTTCAAGTCCGTGAAGCGTGTCAAAATGTGTTACGAACGCACTGTACCCATACTTCTCGCATATTTTTCTTATAGCGATTTCCTCTTTAGCCTGATAGCGGACAGCGTCTATATTGTCCGTATCCATTGTGTAACGGCTCTCGTACTCAGCCATTTTCGCGTCAGTCTCGGCGTCCGTTACCTCTTTCAGCACATCCACCAAATCGCCTACCGCTCTGTACTCGACGTCCCATCCGAATTTGATTTCCGCCTCGACCTTGTCGCCCTCCGTGACGGCCACCTGACGCATGTTATCACTGAAACGAACCATTTTGAGCGTCTGTGAAAGCGCGTATCCGCAGGCGCTTCTCATCCAGCCGGAAAGCTTCTTCTGCGGCTCCTCGTCCTCCCAGTATCCTACTATAATCTTTCTGGGCATACGAAGTCTTGAACCGATAAAGCCGTGCTCTCTGTCGCCGTGCGCCGCCTGATTGAGGTTCATAAAGTC
>CAZWMB010000080.1:0-5781 GCA_964634635.1 uncultured Lachnospiraceae bacterium | reverse complement strand
AGGGGACACTTGACGAAAACAGATTTTTAGTATACAATAGATTATATGTTTTTTAAGGAGGATAATCCGCATGGCAGTTAAAGTTAGTGAAACCGGCTACGGAAAATGGAAGGCTCCGGTAATTATAGCGGCGGTCATCATCGTTTTATTTGCCGCGGCAGCGGGTATAATGCTAAGTGACGGGCTGTGCGTAACGGTACCGTACGGCAGCCGCCGCATAGAGATAGCCGAGGGCGACGGCACGACCTCGGTGGCAAGCGTTCTCGCGGACGAGGGTATTATAAAGTATCCGTTTCTGTTTAAACTGCAGTCTGTTCTGGGCGGCTACGACGGTAACTTTCAGCCCGGCGCAGCCACTATCGAGGACGGCATGTCTTATGGAGAAGTACTGGAACTTATGATTACTCCAAACCGCGAAACCACTAAAATTACAATACCCGAGGGTTACGAGATAAAGCAGATTGCCCAAACGCTGGACGAGGCGGGAATAGTCGCGTGGCAGGACTTCTACGCGGCGCTGAACCCTGAGGATTATGACTACGTATTTCTGCAAAATCTGCCCGAACGCGAGCAAATAAGCCGCATGGAGGGATATTTGTTCCCCGCCACCTATGAAATACCGGACGGAATGTCCGCGCACGACATAATTGACCTTATGCTCTCCGCATTCGACAATCAGTTTACGTCCGAATACTATGACCGCGCGGCAGAGCTTGGCATGACGGTTGACGAGGTGATAACCATGGCGTCGATTGTGGAGCGTGAAACCGACAGCGGCTCGGAGCGCGCGAAAGTCGCCGGAGTATTCTACAACAGACGTAATTCCGGCATGAAATTTCAGTCCTGCGCCACTGTACAGTATATTTTGGGCGAGAGAAAACCGGTACTGTCAATTGCCGATACACAGATTGACTCGCCGTACAATACATATCTTTACGCGGGTTTCCCGATAGGACCTATATGCAATCCCGGGCTTGAATGCATAAAAGCCGCGCTGTATCCCGAAGCGACGGACGCGTATTACTTTGTGCTCGGCAAGGACGGCACGCATATATTCTCCAACACCTACGAGGAACATCTAACGGCTATGGAAAGCACGGAACAGAATATCTCTGTTGACGGCAGCGCGATAGAAAATCAGGATAGCTTAAAGCAGTAAAGAGGGATTTGGATGATTGAATATGACAAGGACGCGATTGTTCCTCCATATATAACAAAGTATCTGCGAGAGAAAACCGTTCATAACGACTCGTTTCTGCACAGACTTGAAACGTACGCGTTAGGAAACAGCATACCCATAGTCGAACCGGAAACGGCAAGATTTTTGTCGGTCATGTGTCGTGTAAAACAGCCGGCGCGCGTACTGGAAGTAGGCTGCGCTATCGGATACAGCGCTATACTCATGGCAAAAGCCGCTGAGGACTGCAGCATACTCACTCTTGAATGCGACGCCGGTATGGCGTGTACCGCGCGCGGAAACATAGAGCAGTCCGGACTGTCGGGCAGAATTTCCGTGATTGAGGCGGACGCTAAGGATTACCTGTCGTATATCGACGACGACGGCGCGTTTGACGTCATTTTCCTCGACGGACCCAAGGCGCATTACATTTACATGCTTGACGACTGCGTGCGGCTGCTGAAAAAAGGCGGCATCCTCATATCGGACAATGTTCTGTACAAAGGTATGACCGCCGACGATAATCATGTGGTAAGACGCAAAATTACAATAGTAAAGCGGCTTCGCCGCTATATAGATATGCTTATGGAGCATAAGGAGCTTGAAACGGCGATACTTCCGCTGGGAGACGGCGTGACGGTGTCGGTAAAAGTCTGAGTAAAGGGAACACAAAATGCAAAAACCTGAATTATTGGCTCCCGGAGGGAGTCTTGAGAAGCTAAAGACGGCGATTGACTACGGCGCGGACGCGGTTTATATCGGCGGCGAGGCGTACAGTCTGCGCGCGGCGGCGGAAAACTTTTCGCCCTCGGACATGGCGGAGGGCATACGATACGCCCACGACCGCGGTAAAAGGGTGTACCTGACCGCTAATATATTCCCGCACAACTCCGACGTGGAGCGGTTCGCCGAATTTGCGCGTGAAATCCGACCGCTCGGTTTCGACGCGGTTCTTATCGCGGATCTCGGTCTGTTTGACATGATGCGGGAGCTTGCTCCGGAAATACCTGTGCATATAAGCACTCAGGCGAACAGCATAAATTACCGTTCTGCGATAATGTGGCATAAGCTCGGCGCAAAGCGTGTGGTACTCGCGCGCGAGGTGTCGTTTGAAGAAATCGCCCAAATCCGAGAGAAGGTTCCTGATGATTTGGAGCTGGAGGCGTTTGTACACGGCGCGATGTGTATATCATACTCCGGACGCTGTCTGCTGTCAAGCTACATGACCGGACGCGACTCGAACATGGGCGCCTGCTCGCATCCGTGCAGATGGAATTACAAGCTGGTTGAGGAAAAACGTCCGGGACAGTACATGGACGTGTTTGAGAACGAGCGCGGCAGCTTTATATTTAATTCCAAGGATTTATGTATGATTGAGCATATACCCGAGCTTGTAAACAGCGGAATATCCAGTATGAAAATCGAAGGACGCGTTAAAACGGCATACTATGTCGCGACGGTTGTCGGAGCGTACAGACGTGAGATAGACCGGTACTTCGCCAATCCCGACGAGTATGTCTTTAATTCGGACGGGTATGCGGAGCTGTGCAAGGTAAGTCACCGCCCGTACACAACGGGTTTTTACTTCGGTAAACCTGACGAAAACACGCAGGTGTACACGTCAAGCTCATATATAAGGGAGTACGACCTGGTAGGTATAGTACTCGGTTATGACGAAAATACCAAAACCGTGTCGGTTACGCAGCGTAACCGCTTTTTCAGAGGCGACGAGGTTGAAATAATTCAGCCGTATATGTCCTTCTTTACACAGGTAATCGATAAAATGTACGATAATAACGGAGATGAAATCGAGGTTGCGAACCACGCCGAACAAATTGTATACTTTAGGACAGCCGAGCCTGTTCGTTCAGGCGCTATGATAAGAAAGAAAAAATAAATATATAGATTTTTCATTCATAAATGATATATGCAGACCGTATTACCGCGAAAACAACGTCAGACCGGCAACAGAGCCTGAAATAATGTTTTTGTCAATCTTTTCGCTTATAAGCCACATTCCGTTTTGCAGCGCGCGGCTAAAGTATTATCCGACATTTCTTGCGTCAATTCTTCTGTTATCCCAAACCCGAAATAAAAATAGCATTGAAAAAATGCTTAATTTATGGTAAAATGTATACATACATAAATTAAGAATGGAGATTAGTTATGCTGGCAGTTGAGCGCAGAAATAAAATTGAACAGATAATAAGCGAGGAGCGCAGCGTGCTTGTGGTTGAGCTTGCCAAGCGGTTCGACGTCACGACGGAGACAATCCGCGGTGATTTGGAAAAGCTCGAAAGACAGGGCGTGCTTATACGTACCTACGGCGGCGCGACTCTTGCGGAAAACAGCGAGCCGGAGCTTGCGATTACCGAGCGTGACACGGTGAACTACGAGGGCAAGCAGCGTATCGGCAAATACGCTGCCACGCTCATTAAGGACGGTGAAACGATATTTCTTGACGCCTCCACTTCCGCATGGCATCTGGCGCGATACATCAAGGGCAAGCGCGGACTTACTGTTATCACAAATGCCGATAAAATCGTGTCGGAGCTGTCGAGCTGCGACCATATTCATATCGTATGCGTAGGCGGCGAGCTGACGCCGAAGAATATGTCGTATGTCGGACGGGTCGCGGAACGGACTATACGCGACAATTATTATGCGAATAAATTTTTCTTTTCCTGTAAGGGCGTAACGCTGTCACGGGGGCTGGTGGACTCAAGCGAGGGCGAGGCGGAGATAAAAAAAGCAATGCTGGAGTCAAGCGAGTCGGCGATATTCCTCTGTGATAAAAATAAAATCGGCAGGCTTGGAGTACCGAGAATATCCGGTTTGGAAAATATTGATTTATTGATTACCGACTCTCTCCTGACGGATGAATGGACAAACGCCCTCGCCGAAAAGGATGTAAAGCTTGTATCGACGGGAAAATAAAACTATTATGCGTAAGCACAAACCATTTCTTTCAGAATATTATAATATTAAGGAAACAAGAGATATTTTCCTTGTTTCCTTTTTTAATCGAAGGGAGTGAAGATTTATGTATATATTGGTAGGATCTGTCACCACGGCGACGCGCCTGAAAAAGGCGGCTGAAAAAAACATCGGCTTTCCGGCGTACGTGGTCCACACGCCGTCGGCAATTCATGCGGGCGGCTGCTCTTATTCGGTACGCATTGATGACCGCGCAATTGACGATATAAAGACAATCGCCGCTGATAATGAAATATCAGTCAGGGGGATTTATATAGAAAAAAAAGAAAATGGGGAGCGTGTTTATCATGCTGTACCTTGATAATGCCGCCACTACTTTAAGAAAGCCGGCGTCGGTTTACGCGCAGATGATGAAAAGCATGATATTCGCGGGAGGAAACGCGGGAAGAGGAGGACACAAGCAGAGCATGAAGGCGGTACAGACTATTGTGGATACTCAGGATTTAATCGCTCAGCTTATGAATATACCAAGACCGGAGAATATAGTATTTACTCAGAACGCAACCTACGCGCTCAATACCGCGATTTTGGGTACGGTACATGACGGCGGGCATATCGTTGTAACGGCGATGGATCATAACAGTGTCTTGCGTCCCGCGTATTTGCTCGGCAACCTTACGGTTGTGGGCGCGTCGAAGGATGGCTGTATAGACGTGTCGGACGTGGAGGCAGCGATACGTGAGGATACACGCTTGATTGCGTGTACTCATGCGTCTAATGTGTGCGGAACAATCCAGCCGGTGTATGAAATAGGCGCGCTCGCGAAAAAATATAATATTCCGTTTCTCGTGGATACGGCTCAGACGGCGGGGTGTATGGATATAGATATTCGCGCCATGAACGCGGAGCTTGTGGCGTTTTCGGGTCATAAGGGACTTATGGGACCGCTCGGTACGGGCGGCTTGTATGTGGAAAATCCGGAAAAGCTGCGTCCGCTTGTGACAGGAGGTACGGGAAGTAATTCTGAAAGTGTTATTCAGCCGGAGTTTATGCCCGATAAATTTCACAGCGGAACAATGAATACGCCCGCGATTGCAGCGTTGGGCGCCGGAGTAAAATATGTAATTAAGTACGGAGCGGATAATATTCATGAATATGAAACAGGTCTGGCGCGCAGATTTAAGTCGGAGCTGTTAAATATGCGCGGCGTAAAGGTGTACGGCAACGATAACGCTGTCGCGACGGTTGCCTTTAATATAGGAAAAATTGGAAGTGAAGAGGTGTTTGAGCTTTTGCGCGGCAGGGCGGCGGTACGCGCGGGATATCATTGCGCGCCGCTTGCGCATCAGGCGATAGGTACTGCCGAAACAGGCGCTGTAAGAGCGTCCTTCGGTATTTTTAATACTCGAAGAGATGTGGACAGAATGGCAGAATATGTGTACGGGATTGCTCGTACACATGCGGGATAGAATAATCTGTCCCGTACATAAATACAAAATGGCATAAATAATAAACGAAAATAATAAAGAAAATAATAAATTTGAAAAAAAACTTGACAAATACAGTAGGCTTTGATATAATTATACAAGTCGGTTGATATAAACCGATTTTTTATGCGGGTGTAGTTCAATGGTAGAATTCCAGCCTTCCAAGCTGGTCGCGTGGGT
>CAZWMB010000079.1:0-5789 GCA_964634635.1 uncultured Lachnospiraceae bacterium | reverse complement strand
TAAAGGCCGACAGGATAGAAAACGCCTGCGGACTTTTAAAGGAGGAAATGCGTCTGTTCGGCTCGCTTGTAATGCAGGCCGCGGATGTGAGCCGTGTTCCTGCCGGCGGAGCGCTTGCCGTAGACCGCGACGTCTTTTCGGAGTATATAACGGATAAAATAAAATCGCACCCGCTTATAACGGTAAGGACGGGCGAGATTACCGATATTGATACCGACGAATACACAATTATAGCCGCCGGTCCGCTTGCGTCGGACGCGCTTACAGAGGCGGTATGCGCTTTGACAGGCGGCAGCTCTTTATACTTCTATGACGCCGCGGCTCCGGTAGTGACGGAGGAGAGTATAGACAAGACAAGGGTATTTAAAGCGGCGCGGTACGGCAGAGGCACGTCGGATTATATAAATTGTCCTATGACCGGGGAGGAGTATAAAGCGTTTTATAACGCGCTTGTAACGGCCGAGACAGCGCCGCTGAGGGAATTTGAAAATCAGCGTGTGTTTGAAGGCTGTATGCCGATTGAAACAATGGCGAAACGCGGTGAAAAAACGCTGTTATTCGGCCCGTTAAAGCCGGTTGGACTTGTAAATCCCGCGACGGGCAGGGACGACGCTTACGCTGTCGTGCAGCTGCGTCAGGATAATATAAGCGGTACGCTTTACAACCTTGTGGGTTTTCAGACTAATCTCAAATGGGGAGAGCAGAAAAGAGTTTTCACAATGATACCGGGACTGGAAAACGCAGAGTTCGCGCGTTACGGCGTTATGCACAGAAACACATATATTCACTCGCCGTCAACGCTTAATAAATATTATCAAATGAAAAATTATCCGAAAATATTCTTTGCGGGACAGATAACCGGAGTTGAGGGCTATGTAGAGTCAGCGTCAAGCGGCATACTCGCGGGATACAATATGGCTGCCCTGATTAAGCGCGGGGAAATGTTTGAGCCTGACGCGAGAACATGTATAGGCGCGCTGCCGCTGTACATTTCAAATCCGGCTAATCGGGATTTTCAGCCGATGAACGCGAATTTTGGGATTATAGAGGGACTTGACGAAAAAATACGGGCTAAAGCGGAGCGTTATAACAAAATAGCTCTCAGAGCTTTAAATATAATAAAAAACAAGAAAGGTGAGAAAGAACAATGAGAAAAAAAATTATTACGGCGCTTATCGCGTTACTGACACTCTCGGCAATGCTGCTTACGGGATGCGGAAGCAATGAGGAGAGTACGGCGGCTAAACCTACATTTAAGTATTTTATAGCAAATAGTGACGCGGATACTGAAAAGACGCTTGCAGTGGTTGATGAACTGAAGGGGGAATACGGCGAGAAGGTCAATTTTGAGCTTATAAATATTGACGAGGACGCCGAGGCGGCGCAGAATTTTGCTATTGTCGTAGGAGAAACTCCCGCGCTTATCATGCTCGACTCGTACAACAATATTACAGCAATTCAGCTCCAGTGCGCGGATAAAGACATGCTTGAACGGGAAATCAATGATGCGATGTATTGATAAAGCCTGACACTGTTACAAGTCAATAGCTTTTTTCAACAAAAGCTAAAAAATTATTGAATAGAAGCTTGCGTCGCAAACAGACCCATCAGCATTGAAATTTTGATACGGAAATCTATTGCATCGGTCTTAGTCTTTCTAAGCGACGGAGCTTTGAGGTCTTGCCCGGACTGCAAAGTGTAAATTTAACAAATAACCAAAAATCACTCTGTTTGTTTTACAGAGTGATTTTTGCGTGGAACGATATAAACCGATTTTCTTAGAGAGAATTTTTTCAACATATTAGTAAATCCGGCGGCGTATCTATAATATAGCACAAATAGGAAGGAAAAAAACGATGAGATTTAAGACAATAGTTATAACAAGACGCACGGTTATCATAGCCGCGGTTTCCGCGGCTTTAATAGGCGGCGGAGTATTGACCGCGCATGTGGCGGGGAAGAACATATCCGGGATGTTCCGCAGGGAAGGCATATACGAGGATATTCTGTCAAAGGGACTTCCGGATAGCAGCGAAAGGCATTTTACATTAAAGGATATAGTAAATAAGCTGACAGGTTTTGACGCCGATAACCCCGCCGCGATTATCGGCAAATACTCGCGTATATTTAAACATGACGTCGCAACAGACAATACGGAGCAGCCGGTACGGGAGGAAAGCGGCGAGGATCCCTCATATGAGCCGCCGCTGCCGGACAATGCTCAGATATGCGCCGCGTCGGAACTGGCGATGAATAACGCCACCGATTATGATGTGGATATAAACGCTCTGTGTGCCGAAGAGCTGTCTTTTGAAATAACGTATGACGAGCCGCAGGCGCTTGTAATTCATACTCATACAACCGAGTGCTATGACGGCGACCAAATGAATGGAGAAACCGAACGCAATACCAATGAAGAGCTGAACGTTATCGCGGTGGGAGATGAGATATGCCGGGCTTTGGAGGAAAACGGAATAAAAACCGTACATGACAAAACATATCATGATTATCCTTCGTATCAGGGGTCGTACACCCGCGCGCTGACAACGATTGAAAACCAGCTTGCCGAATATCCTTCAATAAAAATAGTACTCGACGTACACCGCGACGCGTTTATATATGAGGACGGCTCAAAGCTTAAGGTTGAGTGTGAGCAGAACGGTATTTCGGCGGCGCAGGTAATGCTTGTGGTAGGAAGCGACAGTATGGGTCTTGAACACCCCGATTGGCGTGAAAATCTTAAATTTGCCGCCAAAATACAGAGCTCGGCAAATATTATGTACCCCGGACTGATGCGTCCGATAAATCTGCGTACGGAGCGTTTTAACGAACACACGACCAACGGCAGCCTAATATTGGAGGTGGGCAGCAACGGCAACACTCTTTCTCAGGCGAAGGAGGGCGGAAAATACGTGGCGCGCGCAATCGCGGCCGTGCTGCTCGCAAAATAAATATTGCTAAAACACGGAATTTATGATACAATAATACAAAAACCCGTTCACATAAGAGTATACGCGCGTCTTTTTTGTAAATTTTGCCGTATTCTGCGTTAACCCCCCGCCATACGACAGTATGCTTTCGGATTTTTGCGTTGAATTTGACAAAATTATCCTGAAAATCCGCATATCTATCTTATGTGAACAGGCTCAAATACAGATAAATTTGGGAGAATAAGGCAAATGTCAAACGAAAGACAGTCAAAAATAAGAAATTTTTGCATTATAGCGCATATTGATCATGGAAAGTCAACGCTTGCCGACCGCCTGCTGGAGCTTACCGGAGAAGTTGAGGAAAGGGACATGGAGGAGCAGCTGCTTGACAATATGGACCTTGAGCGCGAGCGCGGCATTACAATCAAGGCGCATGCCGTTACGCTCAAATACAGACATGAGGACGGCGGGATATACACGCTGAACCTTATAGATACGCCGGGACATGTGGATTTTAATTATGAGGTGTCACGTTCGCTCGCGGCATGCGAGGGCGCGATACTTATTGTTGACGCTTCGCAGGGAATAGAGGCGCAGACGCTTGCCAACACTTACCTGGCCATAGACCATAATCTTGAGGTAGTACCGGTAATCAATAAAATAGACCTGCCGTCAGCTCAGCCGGATACGGTAGTCCGTGAAATAGAGGATGTAATAGGTATACCCGCGGAGGATGCGCCGCGCATATCGGCTAAGACCGGACTGAATGTTGAACAAGTGCTTGATGAGATTGTGGATAAAATACCGTCGCCGGAGGGCGATGAGGACGCGCCTTTGAAAGCTCTTATATTCGACTCGTACTACGACAGCTATAAAGGCGTTATTGTTTATGTGCGTATTAAGGAAGGCAGGATAAGAGCCGGCGACAGGATTAAGATGATGGCAACCGGAGCGCGGTTTGACGTTGTTGAAACGGGCGTCATGCATCCGTCCGGATTGGTTGCGGTCGATTATCTCGCGGCGGGCGATGTCGGTTATATAGCCGCGAGCATTAAAAATATTCAGGATACGCGCGTAGGCGATACTGTAACATTGGTGAAAAATTCCGCGGCTGAGCCTTTGGACGGTTATAAAAAGGTAAATCCGATGGTTTACTGCGGTATATACCCCGCGGACGGCGCGAGATATGAGGACTTAAAGGATGCGCTGTCCAAGCTGCAGCTTAATGACGCCGCGCTTATGTTTGAACCGGAAACCTCCGTCGCGCTGGGATTCGGTTTCCGCTGCGGATTTCTCGGATTGCTGCATATGGAAATTATCCAGGAACGTCTGGAACGTGAATACGGCTTAGACCTTGTAACAACTGCTCCGAGCGTTATATACAAGGTTTACAAGACGAACGGTGAAACGGTATGGGTGGACAACCCCGCGAATTTGCCTGACGGCTCTGAAATTGACTTCATGGAGGAGCCTATGGTAAAGGCTGCCATTATGGCGCCTAAGGACTATGTAGGTAATGTAATGGAGCTTTGTCAGGAAAGACGTGGTATTTATAAGGGCATGACATATATGGATGAGTCGCGCGCCGAGATATTTTATGAGCTGCCTCTGAATGAAATTATATATGATTTTTTCGACGCCTTAAAATCGCGTACAAAGGGATACGCGTCATTTGATTATGAGATGTGCGGGTATAGCAGGAGCGACCTTGTAAAGCTTGACATACTGCTGAACGGTGAAATGGTGGACGCGCTTTCGTTTATAGTACACAGGGACAGCGCGTACAAGCGCGGCAGACGTATGGCGGAAAAGCTGAAAGAGGCAATACCGCGTCAGCTTTTCGAGGTGCCTATACAGGCGGCAATAGGCTCAAAAATTATCGCTCGTGAAACGGTAAGGGCAATGCGTAAGGACGTGCTGGCAAAGTGTTACGGCGGCGATATTACCCGTAAAAAGAAATTGCTTGAAAAGCAGAAGGAGGGTAAAAAGCGTATGCGTCAGGTTGGAAACGTGGAGGTGCCGCAGGAGGCGTTTATGTCGGCGCTTAAGCTTGACGAATAACAAGAATTTACAGCGGCGGAGGTGCGGGAAGATTTTACCGTTCACCAAAGCGCTGCTATTTGCATATTATTTAAATACAGGCGCCATTGCCTGTAAAAAGAAAAAAAGGAGTTGTTGGAAGATGGCAGAAATGAACGGACAATGCTGCCCGTATCCAAAATGCGGCTGTGTAGGCTACGGATACGTTCCGGTGCAGGAAATGGAGGAAACATATGACGCCTGCACAGCTCTTGAACAGGGAACTGTATTTCCGGAGCTTGATTTAAATATATGTGAATATGGCGTTGTATGTAAGCAGTGGGGAGGCGGTACAGAATGAACTGTGACAGAGCGGAGCTGTTAAAACAGATACAGTGTTACAATTTTGCGGCGTATGATATGCTGCTGTACCTTGACACTCATCCAAAGGATAAAAAAGCTTTTGAGATGTTTCAGGAGCTTGTCGGAAAGACAAATGAACTGAAGTGTATGTATGAGAAGGAATTCGGACCCTTGAGTCAGTTTGCGGCAGCCGGTCAGAGCAGCTTTAATTGGCTTGATAACCCATGGCCGTGGGAAAAGGAGGCGAATAAATAATGTTTTCATATAAGAAATTTCTTGAATTTCCGGTGAAGGTGTCCAATCCCAACCCAAAACTCGCTAACATTGTTATAACGCAATACGGCGGCGCGAACGGCGAGCTTGGCGCGTCGCTGAGATATTTGTCTCAACGCTATACCATGCCCGACGAGGTTACAAAGGGATTGCTTACTGATATAGGTACGTCTGATTAAAAATGACACCCGCCCGCTCCTCCAT
>CAZWMB010000078.1:0-5861 GCA_964634635.1 uncultured Lachnospiraceae bacterium | reverse complement strand
ATCCAAAAATTTTTGTTTTTTTGACTGTCTACTTGACGGGACCGGGTTCAAAATACACAAAAACAGCCCCTTTAATCATTTACCGGAATGGTTATTGTAACCTCCGTACCCTTGTGCGGCTCGCTGGAGATTTTAATTTTACCGTTAAAGGCGGACTCAAGCGACTGCTTTGCGATTGCCAGACCTAACCCCGTGCCGCCGGTATCGCGCGAGCGCGCCTTATCGACACGGTAAAAACGGTCGAATATATGAGGCAGCTTGTCCTTAGGTATACCTATACCGTTGTCGGAAACCTTAATACATATATCATTGTACATTCTGCTTGAATATATCTCTATTGTACCGCCCTCGCGCGTGTATTTAAGCGCGTTGCTGACGATATTTATAATAACCCTTTCAAGACTGTCTCGGTCGCCGGATATAACAGGAACATCGTTAATCGGGTGGTATGTCAGGGTCTGATTTTTCTTTTTTGCCGTCAGACCCATGCGCTCCACGATTGAGTCAAGCATTTTTCTGATGTCTATCGGTTCGGGAGGCTTGTGGTAGGTGTGATTGTCGTCAAGTTCCGAGAGAGTCAGAAGGTCGCTTATTATACGCGCCATACGGTCGGACTCCGACGCGATAACGTCAAGGAAACGCACCTGAAGCTCCCTGTCTACGTCCGGCATATCTGCGAGCGTTTCGGAATATGATTTTATTGTTGTCAGCGGAGTCCGCAGCTCGTGGGATACGTTGGCTACAAAGTCTCTGCGCGACTGCTCCAGCTTTTCCTGCTTGGTTACGTCATGGATTATTACTATTATACCGCCGACCTTATTGCCTACATTGAAGGTGGCAAAATTAAGATGAAGGTACTGATTGACCAGTTTAATTTCACGCTCAACCGAACCGTCGGGCTTCATGTAAAGCAAATCGCCGAGCGTTATATTGGCGTTGATTTCCTTAAAAAATCTGTCAAAGCGTATATCGTCGAGGTACTGACGGTTAAGCAGCTTTTTTGCCTCGCGGTTAAAGTGGATAAGCTTTCCCTTCATGTCAAAAGCGAGAATGCCGTCGTTCATGTTCTGCAATATGGTTTCAACCTTGATTTTTTCGCCCATAGCCTGGTCGGAGGACTGCTTTCTGGTGTGGGCGAGGTACAAAAGCGAATTTGTAAGATTGCCTATTTCATCATGTGTTTCGGACTTTTGCAGCGCGTTTATATCACCGTCGGCGAGCTTGCGCGCTTGAACGGCAAGCTGCTGTATCGGCACAGACACAGAGCGCGACACAATTCTTCCCGCGAAAAATGAGATTAAAATCGACAGCGCCGCCGCCGTGAGCCAGACATTGAGCATATTTTTCAGAAGTCCCGTCTGAAGGGGAATATCGTCACGTACGTACACTATATATTTTATTTCCTCGCCGCCGTGAAGAGGGAAGGCGTATTCAAGACACGGACTGAATATACCCGCCTCAATACCTTCGCCGCCTTCAAGAGCGGACTCAAGCACGGGCGTTTTTTCCGCGTTTTGAGACCCGTCGGAGGACTTAAGCACCGTACCGTCGGAACTGAGTATAAAGTAAACGCGGGAGGAGGTAATACCCAGCCTGCCCGAATTAGAGGCAAGAATGTTGTTAATCATATCTATGTTGTTCTGAGAATTTTCCTCCATGACGATGGGAATATTATCGCCCTCGTCCGAGGGTACGCTTATCTCGTTTGCCGCGGCGAGCAGGTCGTTCTTAGTGTCAGCCGTAAACACGGCTCCGACGCTGTCGGAGAAGCCGCCGTGAATGTGATTTACCACGCAAAGCGCGTTAAGGGCGCCTGTAATAAGCTCTGTCGCCAGTACAAGCAAGGTAAAAATAATAATTATTTTCCAACGAATAGTTTTAAACATAAAGAAGAACCTTTCCGCAATATTCAGAAACACCCAAAACATCAATGTTTCGGGTGTAAAAATCAATTATTTATTATTTATTGAAGTAATAGCCGACGCCTCTTTTTGTTATGATATATTTAGGCATACTTGGGTCATCCTCGATTTTTTCGCGAAGCCTTCTTACAGTTACGTCAACTGTGCGCACATCTCCGTAGTACTCGTAGCCCCACACGTTTTCAAGCAGCTTTTCGCGTGAGAAAATCTTTGAGGGCTGCATAGCGAGAAATTTCAAAAGCTCAAATTCACGGAGGGTTATATCTATAATCTCGCCGCCCTTGGACACCTCGTATCTTTCGACATTGATAGTAAGGTCATCGGAAACGATTGATTCCTGACTTTCCTGAACCGGCTCCGGTACAATCTGCTGTGCCGCGCTTCTGCGCAGATTTGCCTTGACTCTTGAGGTAAGCTCTCGCGCGGAATACGGCTTGGTAATGTAATCGTCGGCGCCAAGCTCAAGACCGAGTACCTTGTCGACTTCGTCCTCGCGAGCGGTTAGCATGATAATGGGTACCTGCGACCGCTCTCTTACCTTTTTGCAGACCTCGAAGCCGTCAAGACCGGGAAGCATAACGTCAAGCAGAACAAGATCGGGATCCTCGCTGAGGGCCATTTCAAGACCTGTAATTCCGTCAAGCGCCGACAGCGTCTTGTATCCCTCCTTTCCGAGAGTAAACGTGAGGATGTCGTTTATATTCTGCTCGTCCTCGATAACCAGTATAGTTCTGTCCATTTACTTATACCAATCCTTTCAATATCACATTAACTTTCAAAAATAATGTTACAATGTTTTCAATATAATTACATATATTTTATCAGATATTTACAGAAACTTCAAGTATATTTTACAAAAAAATCGCTTTTTTACAAAAAAAAATATTTTTTACAATATTTTGGCGTTTGTATGGACAAAAATACGATTTTGGTATATAATACTGTATGCGGTATAATTTGCTTAAGCTATGTAAAGGCGGCTTGGCAGGGAGGATAAAATTGTATGAAAAGGGATTTACTCGGATTAAAGGATTTAAGCGCGCAGGAAATTCGGGACATACTTGAATACGCGGGAAAGATGAAACGTATTATAAAACAGAAGGAGAAAAAGACCGGACAGCTGCGGGGCAGGACGGTTGTCAATCTGTTTTACGAGAACAGTACAAGAACAAGACTGTCCTTTGAGCTTGCGGCAAAGTACATGAGCGCCGGCTGCGCCAATATCACGGCGGGAGGCTCGTCGGTACAAAAGGGTGAAACCCTTATAGACACTGCCGAAACAATAAACGCCATGGGTACGGATATTCTTGTCGTACGCCACAGCATGAGCGGTGTGCCGCGCCTGATTGCGCCGCTTGTGGACGCGTCCGTTATAAACGCGGGCGACGGTATGAACGAGCACCCGACTCAGGCGCTGCTGGACATGCTTACAATACAGGAAAAGAAGGGCGGCTTTAGGGGACTGAAGGTTGCCATTGTAGGAGATATTTATCACAGCCGCGTTGTGCGCAGCAACATTTACGGACTTACAAAGCTCGGCGCCAAGGTCAGCGTCGGAGGACCGTCGACGCTTATGCCGCGGGGGATTGAGGAAATGGGAGTTACCGCGTTTAACACCGTACATGAGGCGATAGTGGACGCCGACGTGGTAATGGGACTGCGTATACAGCTGGAGCGTCAGAAGAAGGGACTGTTCCCAAGCGTGAGAGAATATCATCGCTTTTTCGGTATAGACAGCAGAAGGCTGAAATCGGCGAAGCCGGACGCGCTTGTTATGCACCCGGGACCGGTAAACCGCGGGGTCGAGCTTGCGACGGAGGTTATTGACGGAGAGCGGAGCGTTATAACAGAGCAGGTAACAAGCGGAGTCGCTGTGAGAATGGCGGTAATGGACATGCTGCTGAACAGCTGATTAAAATATACCTTGATAGGACGGATACGATATGAAAATTTTAATAAAAAACGGTCATGTAATAGACCCCGTAAATAATATTGACGGCGTCGCGGATATTTTTATCGATAAGGGTATAATATCTGAGATTGGCGAAAAGCTTGAATTGGACGACCTTGATATAGATGTAATAGACGCGGGGGGAAAGATTGTCGCTCCGGGACTTGTGGATATGCACTGTCATCTGCGCGACCCGGGACAGGAGTACAAGGAGGACATTGAAACGGGAACAAGAAGCGCGGCGGCGGGAGGAATAACCTCAGTCGCGTGTATGCCGAATACCAGTCCCGTTATTGACAATAAAGCGGTTATCGCATATATTAAATCGAAAGCTAAAGAGGTCGGGTATGTAAATGTGTATCCTATCGGCGCAATCTCAAAGGGACTTGAGGGCAGAGAACTTGCCGAGATGGGTGAAATGAAATTCGCGGGCGCGGTTGCCGTTTCCGATGACGGACGTCCGGTCACCGATTCCGGTCTTATGCGGCACGCTATGGAGTACGCGGATATGTTCGATATGACGGTAATATCGCACTGTGAGGATATAGGACTTGCGAACGGCGGTTATATGAACGAGGGACCTACCGCGACGGCAATGGGACTCAGAGGTATATCCCGCGCGGCGGAGGAGGTAATGGCGTCGAGGGATATACTTATAGCCGAGGCGACAGGTACCGCAATTCATATAGCGCATGTCAGCACGCGCGGCTCGGTGGAGCTTGTGCGTCAGGCTAAAGGGCGCGGAGTGAGAGTGACGTGTGAAACCTGCCCGCATTACTTTTCACTTACCGAAAAGGCGGTCGAGGGCTTTAACACGAACGCGAAAATGAACCCGCCTCTTCGCACGGACGACGACGTAGAGGCTATAAAGGAAGGACTCAGCGACGGCACAATAGATTGTATCGTTACGGATCACGCGCCGCATCATATTGATGAAAAGCGGTGTGAGTTTGCGCTGGCTCTTAACGGTATTGTCGGCTTTGAAACCTCGCTGGGACTGAGTCTTAAGTACCTTGTAAAGACCGGAGCGCTTACTCTTGGCGAGCTTATACGTAAAATGTCGGTTAATCCGTCAAAAATTCTCGGTATCAGCAAGGGTACGCTCGGCGAGGGCAAGGCGGCGGACATTATTATATTCGATCCGGATAAGGAATGGACGGTCGATACGGACAAATTTTATTCGAAAAGCAAAAATTCACCGTACAACGGCTTTACGCTTTGCGGGAAACCGGAATACGTAATTGTCGGCGGCGATATAATTATAAATCAGGAAGAATTTATGAGATAAAGGAGAGAGTAGCAATGGAAAACAAAAGATTTGAGCTTAACAAAAACCTGGCGCAAATGCTGAAGGGCGGCGTCATTATGGATGTAACGACGCCTGAGCAGGCAAAAATAGCCGAGGCGGCGGGAGCGTGCGCGGTAATGGCGCTGGAGCGTATTCCGGCGGACATCAGGGCGGCGGGCGGAGTTTCGCGTATGAGCGACCCGAAAATGATTAAGGGAATACAGAACGCGGTTTCCATTCCGGTCATGGCAAAGTGCCGTATAGGCCACTTTGCGGAGGCTCAGATATTACAAGCTATCGAGATAGACTATATAGACGAGAGCGAGGTTCTTTCGCCCGCCGACGATAAGTACCACATCGACAAAACCGCGTTCGACGTGCCGTTCGTATGCGGCGCGAAGGATTTGGGCGAGGCGCTCAGACGTATTAACGAGGGCGCGGCGATGATACGCACGAAAGGCGAGCCGGGTACCGGCGACGTTGTCCAGGCTGTAAGACATATGCGTATGATGCAGTCGGAAATCCGCAGAATAGGCTCAATGAGCGAGGATGAGCTTTTCGACGCGGCAAAGGAGCTGCAGGTACCGTATGATTTGGCGCGGTATGTACACGAAAATAAAAAGCTGCCGGTTGTAAACTTCGCCGCCGGCGGAGTCGCAACGCCGGCGGACGCGGCTTTGATGATGCAGCTTGGCGCGGG
>CAZWMB010000077.1:0-6112 GCA_964634635.1 uncultured Lachnospiraceae bacterium | reverse complement strand
GACAGAGTATTACAAAAATGCGAAAAAGGTATTGAAAAGATTGCATAAACGCTTATAATAAAATTAAAAAGGGATTTTATCATAAAGGAGGGCAAAAATGTATTTTATTATTGAAGAAAAAGCAATGCGCGATGGCATGGAATATACCACTTACGGTATCGGTTACGGCGACGAGATAATTCATGACGTGTATCCCGAAAGGGAGGCGCTGGAGAGGTTGATTGAGGAGTGCAATACGGGCGGAGTTGAGCCGGTACATATCTACGACATAGTCAGTGATTTTTTGTATGAGCGCTGACAAATAAAAATCTGCCCCGCGCTGACTCGTACCGCCGGCTGTATTAACGGCGGCGCTGCCCAAAAATTATCTGCGAAATGATATTATCATAATTGATAAAAGGACAGATTTTATCACAAATCAATAAGCTTTTTCACCTCGTAAAGACTCATATCATTCTTTCGGGCTATATCAGCTATGTCATCATATTCCGGCTTTGCCTTTGAAGCTCCGAAACCGGAGCTTTCTTTTATTCTTACCTTTCCGTATGCGGTATCCGAGGCGATTTCTTTTCTGTTCATGATATAACGATTTACACTTTTTTCACGTACGCCGATAGTAGTAGTGTGTCTGAAAAACAGCTCAAGCATTTTATCTTTAAACGACTCGTCGCACACGCAGGTTATCATAACCCCCGGACGACCCTTTTTCATACCCACGGAAGTCCAGAACGCGTCGCGTGCCCCGCCCTTCAAAAGCCTATCGACCGCAAAGGAAATCTCCTCGCCGGTCATATCGTCAACATTGGCGCACAGCTCTGTAATTTTACTGTCCCTCTCATAAGCCTCTCCAAGAAATACACGTACGCAATTTGCGGCGTCGAAGTCCTTTTTGCCCATACCTACACCTATTTTTTCAATGCTCATTATCGGCATTGGGCCGAAGCTGTCAGCGAAGTGTGTAAGCAGCGCCGCGCCCGTGGGAGTACACAGCTCGCCGCAGGTGTTATCGCCGTATACCGGCGCGCCTTTTAACAGCAGAGCGGCGGCGGGAGAGGGAACAGGCAGTACGCCATGAGCACACCGTACCGTACCTGAGCCGACATTTATCGGTGAAACAACAACCTTGTCCGGAGATATGCTATCCATGAGCATACAAACGCTTACAATGTCGGTTACAGCGTCCATTGCGCCGACCTCGTGAAAATGCACCTCGCTTACCTTGGTACCATGTACGCTGCTTTCCGCCTCAGCGATATGTCTGTATACTGCGAACGCGTTTTTCTTTACAGGCTCGGACAAATTAAGCCGCTCTATAATATGCTCAATATCACGAATACTGCTATGACGGTGATTTTCTGTTCCGCAATGATTATGCTCGTCCTCGCTTTCACCGCGTACGCGTACATCGATGGCTGTACCGCGTATACCGCGCTTTATCATGTCCTTTTTTGTTATTTCAACGTTCGGTATACCGGCCGCGCCGATTATTTTTATAAAATCAATATTATCGGGCAGCAGCTCTGACAGCGCCGCCGTAAGCATATCTCCCGCGGCGCCCATATTACATTCAATATATAAAATTTTCATTTTTACTACCTCCGTTTCTATTATATATCATAATCGCCGACTTGTCTATTTTTTTCTTTACGGTCATGCCAAAAACGAATAAATGTCTTGAAAAAAAGAAAATAATGGTGTATAATTAGTATAAATATTCAGTGTGGAGGGCGCTTTTATGAAAAAAATAGCGGTAATACCCAATAGAGGTAAGGACGCGAAACTTATAAATACAAAACGCCTTACAAAATTTCTGAGTGACAAAGCCGCGGTTTATATGGACAAGTATTACAACGCTCTTGGAGGAAATTTAAACTTTGTGCCGACGGAGGAAATTTACTCCGGCGTCGACTATGCCGTGGTTCTGGGCGGCGACGGAACCATACTCAGAAGCGCGGCGCAGTGCGCGACGCGTCATATACCGGTGTTAGGCGTAAATTTAGGGAAAATAGGCTTTGTGACCGAAGTAGAGCCGGACGATATTGAAAATGCTCTTACAAGGCTCCTTAACGGCGATTTTTCAACCGAAAAAAGAATGATGCTAAGAGCGGACATTAAAAAAACAGACGGGAGTGTTATATCTTTTTACGCGCTGAATGATGTTGTGGTATCGAAATCACAGGGTGAAAAGATTATCAATATAATTCTGTCTGCGGCTGACGAGGAGGTAAACCGTTATAGGGCTGACGGACTTATAATAGCCACTCCCACAGGCTCCACAGGCTATTCAATATCAGCGGGCGGACCGGTAGTCGATCCGAGAATGAAGCTGTATCTTGCCACGCCGATATGCCCGCATATTCTGTCGGCGAGAAGCGCCGTACTGCCGTCGGAAATCCCCCTTAAAATACGGCTGAACGGCTGCGGCGGCGCTCTTATTACCGCTGACGGCGACGTGCAGGGGTACATAAGCGGCGAGGACGAGATAATAATCAGCAAATCGGAATACGACTTTGAGCTTATCAAAATCAGTGGGCAGTCGTTTTACGATACGCTTATAAATAAGCTGTCATAGCTTTTCGGAGGATAAAAGTGAAGTATAAAAGACAGGGACAGATTTTAAAAATAATATATGAGCAGAATATAAAAACACAGGAGCAGCTTATAAAAGAGCTTACCAAAAGAGGCTTTAACGTCACACAAGCAACCGTATCAAGGGATATTAAGGAGCTTGGGCTTATAAAGGCGCCTTTACCCGACGGAAACAGCGTATACTCGTCTTCTAAGGATATTCCGGAGGATATGGACAGGAGTATAAATATGATTACCGATACAGTCCGCAGCGTGGATTACGCGCTTAACAACGTGGTTGTAAAGACGTATCCGGGTATGGCGTCTGCGGTCGCCGCGTCTGTGGACAGCGCCATGCGCTCGGATTTTTTAGGCTCGATAGCAGGAGACGACACCCTGCTTATAATAACGCGTACTGAGGAGAAGGCGGCTGAAATCACGGAAAAGCTCAGACGTCTGTTCCATTAAGGAGAATCGGATGTTAAATCAATTATCAATAAAAAATATCGCCGTTATAGATAAACTGGAGGCGTCATTTCGCGGCGGCGTAAGCGTGCTTACAGGTGAAACAGGCGCGGGCAAATCAATAATAATTGACTCTATAAATATGATTTTGGGTGACAGAGCAAATAAGGAGCTTGTACGCTACGGCGCCGACAAGGCGGTTGTACAGGCTGTTTTTGACGTATCCGATGAAGTAAGGGATCTGCTGGAGGATAACGGTATAGACTGCGACGACGGGCAGCTTATAATTACCCGTCAGCTTACGAACGACGGCAAAAGCACAGCGAGAATTAACGGTATGGCAGTTACTCTCGGAGTACTGCGCGATGTTTCCGATAAGCTTATAAATATTCACGGTCAGCACGACAATCAGGCGCTGCTGACGCCTGCGCGGCATATAGCCTTTCTTGACGCGTACGCGGAAAATGAGGAGATTATAAAAGAATATAAAATTATTCTTGACAGAAAGCGTTTTATAGAAAAGCAGCTTGCTGCTCTTAACATGGAGGAGCAGGAAAAAATGCAGAAAACAGACCTCCTTGAATATCAGATAAATGAAATAAAAAAGGCGGCTTTGAAAAAAGGCGAGGAGGAGGACTTAAAGATACAGCGCGACATATGCGTAAACGCCGAGCGGATTGCGAATGCCGTAAACGAGGCATATCAGAATATATACGGCGGCGACGAAACGCAGTCCGCGTACGACGGTATAAGCGTAGCCGCAAACGCGCTTGCGGGCATTGCGAAGTTTGACGCTAAAATACAGGAGCTGTACGATAATCTTTGCGAAACCATGTACGCTGTTGAAGACGCCGCGCACGAGCTGAAGGATTTTGGCGACGGTATTGAATATGACGAGCAGACGCTGAATGACATAGAGGAGCGTCTGGAGGTGATTTCACACCTGAAACGCAAGTACGGCGCGAGCGTGGAGCAGGTACTTGAATTTGCCGTAAACGCTCAGGCGGAGCTTGACGCTATAAAGCTTAGCGACGAGCGCTGTGAGGAATTAAAGAGGGAATTGGCGTCTGTAACCGCGGTTTTAAAGCAAAAGGGCGCCGAGCTTACAGAAAGACGCGCAAAATACGCGCTGGCTCTTGAAAAAGGTATAGAGAATGCGCTGCATGAACTCAATATGGATAAGTCTCGTTTTAAGGTCAGTGTAGAAAGCGGCCCGGAATTTTACGATAACGGCATGGATAAGGTCGAATTTCTGATAAGTACTAATCCCGGAGAGCCGTTAAAGCCGCTTGTAAAAATAGCGTCGGGCGGAGAGCTGTCGAGAGTAATGCTTGCGATAAAATCCATGCTTGCGAACGCCGATGGCGTGGATACGCTGATTTTCGACGAGATAGATACCGGAGTATCCGGCGCCGCAGCTGTGAGCATAGCAAAAAAACTGTCTATAATCGGCAGAAATAAACAGGTAATTTGTATAAGTCACCTGCCGCAGCTTGCGTCAATGGCGGACAACCATTATTTGATACAAAAGAATATGGACGGAGATATGGCGTCCACAACGCTGACCGAGCTTGACCGTGACGGCAGGGAAGCGGAGCTGGCGCGTATTATAGACGGACGCAGCGTCACCGAGCTTGCGCTGTCGCACGCACGGGAAATGCTGGATAACGCGGAAAACGAGAAATGTGTCTGACAGAAGGTGATTAGAATGAAATCAAAGGTGAGAACAATGGCGGATTCGTATTCCGTGCTTGCGCAGCTTGTGCTGCCGGCTCAGACAAATCCGGCTGGGACGCTGCACGGCGGAGAAATGATGAAGATGATGGACAGCGCGGCGGGGGTTGCGGCTCAGAAACATTCGCATACGAGCTGTGTGACCGCGCGCGTTGAAGAGCTTAATTTCAAAAAACCGATACATGTCGGCGAGCTTATAACATGCCGCGCACAGGTAATATACGCCGGTCGCTCGTCTATGGAGATATTCGTTACGGTGGAGTCCGAAAATGTAATAACGGGCTTGAAACAGATTGCGCTCACGGCCTTTTTTACTATGGTGTCGCTGGACAGTAACGGTAAGCCGTCGGCCGTGCCGCAGCTTGCGTACGACGAAAACAACGCTTATGAAACGAAGCTGCACCGTGAAGGCGAAAAAAGGTATTTTTTGCATAATAAGAGAAAATCTTAGAAACCGATTGTTATTGCAATTTCAAAAGTCCTGTGTTATAATACAGAGCGTAGACAAAACCCGCGCGGCTTTGTCCCGGTTATTCTCGGGAGTTCGGTGCGCCGCGCTTTCGTTTATCGGGAATTTTTGAGAAGGGAGGCGCGCAAATGCCGGAGAACAATATAAAAACACTGGCGCAGAATAAAAAAGCGCGTCATGAGTATTTTATAATCGAAACGATAGAAGCCGGCATTGAATTAGCCGGTACGGAGGTTAAATCCGCAAGACAGGGCAAGGCTAATCTTACTGACGCGTACGCGTCGGTTAAAAATGGGGAAGTATTTATAAAGCAAATGAATATAAGCCCGTTTGAGAAGGGTAATATATTTAACCGCGACCCGCTCCGTGACAGAAAGCTTCTTTTGCATAAAAAGGAGATATTGAAACTTACAAACCAATTGCAGCAGGACGGAATGGCGCTTATACCCCTTTCCGTATATCTGAAAGGCTCATTGGTTAAAGTAGCTTTGGCGGTAGCGAAGGGTAAAAAGCTCTATGACAAACGCGCCGATATTGCTAAAAAGGACGCTAAACGTAATATAGAGCGCAGTCTGAAAAACGCCGGCAGATATTAAATACGGGGGTGCAATGGTTTCGACGGAGATGTTGAAGCCTGAGCAGCGAGTAGCGTTGAGTTCCGCTTAAAACGGCTCAAACTTTAAATATAAACGCTAACGATTACGAATTAGCTTACGCTGCCTGATTGCGGCGTTGTCTCCTCCGTGAGTACCGCGGCGCGGAGCAAGGCATCATTTCAGCGGTGAACGTGAGTTAAGGCTTGTCCTAACCTTTTCCATGACTTAAGGACTACCGATAATATAGCTTTGGTTATGAAGCGGTATTAGAGGGATTTTT
>CAZWMB010000076.1:0-6272 GCA_964634635.1 uncultured Lachnospiraceae bacterium | reverse complement strand
AAATCACGATATTTTATCATAGAAAAATTGATTTTACAGGAAAAAGCTCACACTCCCTACTACCGCTTATAAAAAGTCTAACTTTTTGGGGGTCACGTCACTCCTTCTCTATTTTGAATACTATTTTTTATACTGTCTTATCGCACACGCCCATAGGGCGGTAGTTCTGTTTGGTTATTCTGTGTCAACCTCGTTCTCAATAGCGTCATATGCGGCAAGAACCCTGCTTTCAAGCATATTCCTCATTTCGCTGTTTATAGGATGGGCAATATCTCTGTATTCCCCCTCCGGGGTTTTTCTGCTTGGCATAGCAACAAATAGTTTTTCGGGTCCTTTAATTACCTTTACATCATGTATTGCAAAAGCGTTGTCAAATGTTACAGATGCCACTGCTTTCATTTTACCGTCGGTTGCAACCTTTTTTATTCTGATATCCGTGATGTCCATTGTATTTCACCGCCTTTCGACAAAATATATAATATCTACATAATTATATAATAAAGTATATATAGCGGCTTGTCAAGAAATTTGCGCATAAATTGTCGGATAAATCAATATATTTTGTCGGTTTTTTAACCATTACAATAAAATTTGCAAAAAGGGGTTTTCATTTTCGTGTTTAGGGTATATAATTACTGTGTGTAACTGTAAATTTTTATATAGGGAGAAATTCAGAATGGAGAAATTTTCACTTTCAGATATTGATAATGACGCGCATATTCATTTTATAGGTATAGGCGGTATAAGCATGAGCGGACTTGCTCAGATTGCTTTGGACAGAGGCTTTGACGTGAGCGGCTCAGACTGGAAGGAAACCGACGTGACGAAAAAGCTTGAAGATATGGGCGCGGATATTGTATACGGTCGCGGCGCGGTAAACGACGCGGGTATAAATAAGGCGTCGCTTGTCGTATACACGGCGGCGGCAAAGGAGGACAACCCTGAAATGATTGCCGCCCGCGCCAAAGGAGTGAACGTCATTGACAGGGCGGAGTTTCTCGGCGCTGTAATGAAAGAATACGGCTGCGCCGTGGGAGTGAGCGGTACGCACGGAAAGACTACGACGACGTCCATGCTCGCCCACGCGCTGATAGGCGCGGGGAAGGACCCGACTGTAAGCGTCGGCGGTCAGCTTGACCTTATCGGCGGGAATATACATGTGGGCAAGTCCGACTGTTTTATTACAGAGGCGTGCGAGTACACAAACAGCTTTCTCAAATTTTATCCTACAATCGCTCTTATAACGAATATTGAGGAGGACCATCTTGACTTTTTCTCGGGTATAGAGGAAATTATTGACAGTTTCCGTCGTTTTGCGTATCTTACGAAGGACGTGGGACACGTTGTTGCGATGGGAGACGACAAAAACATACAAAAGGCGCTCGAGGGAGCGGACGACCTGAGAATAATCACCTACGGTATGAAAAACGAATTTGACTATTATCCCTCGGATACAGTTTACAGCGCCGGCTTTCCGAGCTTTGATGTGATAAGGCACAGGAAAAAGCTTTGCCGTATACGGCTTAACGTGCCGGGTGAGCATAACATTCTGAATGCTCTTGCGACGGTAGCGGTATGCGAGCTTGTCGGCGTAGACGCGGAAACTGCCGCGCGCGGTATTGAAGCCTTCGGCGGAACTCACCGCCGCTTTGAGAAAAAAGGCTTTTTAAACGGCGCCGTCGTTATAGACGACTATGCGCATCATCCAACTGAGATAAAAGCCACGCTTGCCGCCGCGAAAAGATTTCCGCACAATAAAATCCGATGTGTTTTCCAGCCGCACACCTATTCGCGTACAAGAACGCTATGGAACGAGTTTGTAAACGCGTTTGGCGATTGCGACGAGCTTATCATGACTCATATCTATGCCGCACGGGAGAAGTTTGACGGTGAAACCACCGCTGAGAGGCTCGCGGAGGAGATACGGGCAACGGGCGTGAATACGGTCTATATTGACAGTTTTGAAGAAGCGGCAGATTATTTAAAGCAAAACACGGAACAGAACGACATTGTGTTTACAATGGGCGCGGGCGACGTAGTTGATATAAACGAGCTTATTATAGAGTGATTGTATTATGAAGGTAGTTGAAATTTTTGACAGTATAGACGGCGAGGGAATACGCGCCGGGCAGCCGGCGACATTTATACGTCTTGCGGGGTGCAATCTGCGCTGCTCGTATTGCGACACGGCGTACGCGTTGTTCGGAGAGGACAAGCCCTGCGATTATACGGAAATGAGTCCTGAAGAAATCGCGGCGCGTGTGAATAAAAATTACCGGCGTGTGACGCTTACCGGCGGCGAGCCTCTGATACATAGGGACTGCGCCGGGCTGTGCGGACTTCTCCTTAAAGCCGGAATAGAGGTTAATATAGAAACCAACGGCGCGGCGGATATTGCTCCGTACCTCGCGCTTGACGACAGAGAAAAAAAGCTGTTTTTTACGATTGATTACAAGCTCCCTTCAAGCGGCGTGTGGGACAAGATGCTTTGGGATAATTTTTTAAAGCTGCGCGAAAGAGACGCCGTAAAATTTGTTGTCGGCTCCGACGGCGACGTCAGGCAAATGCTTGACGTCGCCGCCAAGCTGAAGGAACGTTACAGCGATAGAATACCGCATATATTTGTCGGCGCGGTATACGGTATGTACAGTCTGCAAAGGCTTGCAAAAGTAATATTGGAGGAGCCTGTAATGTCCGACGCGCGGATACAGCTGCAGCTGCACAAAATAATATGGAACCCCGACGAGAGAGGTGTATAGATGAAAAAGGAATTTAATCATGAGAAAATAAAGGACGCCATACGTACTATTATTGAGGAGCTTGGCGACAATCCCGACCGCGAGGGACTTATAGAAACGCCCGACCGCGTAGCGAAAATGTACGACGAGGTATTTGAGGGCATGAGATACACCAATGACGAGATTGCGGAAATGTTCGGCAAATGCTTTGAGGACGTGGACTCAAACGACCTTGTAATAGTCAAAGATATTGAGGTGTTCAGTTTTTGCGAGCATCATATGGCGCTGATGTATAATATGCGCTGTCATGTGGGTTATATTCCGAAGGGAAAGGTTGTGGGTCTTTCCAAGATTGCGCGTATCTGCGACATGGCGGCGAAAAGACTTCAGCTCCAGGAACGGATTTGCGCTGACGTCGCTTACATTATGCAGAGGGTGTGCGGTACGGAGGATGTTATAGTTGTCGTCGAAGGTGAGCACAGCTGTATGACCGCGCGCGGAATAAAATCGCGCGGCGCGAAAACGCGTACCAGCGCGATACGCGGTCTGTTTGACACCGACCACGAGCTAAGAAAGGAATTTTACAGTCTTATAAAGCAGTAAAACCGAAAATGACGGAGTGCGTATCCGTCATTTTTTGTTGTTCTAAGACATGGCAGCGGGCCGGAATAAATGATTTTGCCATAGGAATATTCTATATCAAACCATTGATTTTATATATTTTACATGACGTATACGGCGTGATATAATTTTATAAAAATTCACGCAAGGGAGCGGTAATAATGCAAACATCGGTCGTAGGCTATCCGAGAATAGGTTCTTTAAGGGAATTGAAATTCGCCTCGGAAAAGTACTTTAAAGGAGATATTACTGAGGAGGAGCTAAATAAAACGGCGGCGTATATCCGCAAATGTCAGTGGGAGAAGCAAAGGGAAAGCGGACTTGATTTTATCCCGTCAAACGACTTTTCTTTTTATGATAACACTCTGGATACGGCGGCGCTGCTGAATATCATTCCCGGACGGTACAGAGCGCTCGGTTTTTCGCCGCTTGACACGTACTTCGCTATGGCGCGCGGATATCAGGGCAAAAACGGCGATGTTAAGGCGCTTGTGATGAAAAAGTGGTTTAACACCAATTATCACTACATCGTACCCGAGGCTGATGACGGTACGGAGATTAAGCTGTCGGGAACAAAGCCGTTTGACGAGTTTAACGAGGCGTTAAGCGTGGGAATTAAAACAAAGCCTGTTATTACCGGCGCGTTTACTCTGTTAAAGCTGATACGTTTCACAGGCGAAAAATCCGCGGAGGATTTTTCCGAAGCTGTTTCTAAGGCGTACTCTCAAATTCTCGAACGCTTTAACAACGCCGGAGCCGAGTGGGTACAGCTTGACGAGCCGTACCTCGTTCGTGATTTGGGCGAGGAGGATATTGCTCTGTTCAAAAAGCTATACGGTACAATTCTGAAAAGCAAGGGTAATACAAAGGTACTTCTGCAAACGTACTTCGGCGATATACGCGACTGCTATATCGACGTGATTTCCATGCCGTTTGACGGAATAGGACTGGATTTTGTCGAGGGAAAGAAGTCGGCGGAGCTTGTCCTTGCCCATGGAATGCCAAAGGATAGGGTTTTATTTGCCGGCGTTGTTAACGGTAAAAACATATGGCGAAACAGCTATGAGAAAACCTGCGAATTTATTTCAGAATTAAAAAAGCGCTGCGGTAAAATTGTGATAAATACATCCTGCTCGCTGCTTCATGTTCCATATACGCTCAGAAACGAAGCAAAGCTGCCGGACGAATACAAAAAACACTTTGCCTACGCGGAGGAAAAGCTCGGCGAGCTTGCGGACTTAAAAGTCATATGCGACAGTGAAAATCCGTACGAAACGGAGCAGTACAGGAAAAACGCCGCGCTCTTTTCCGTCCCGCGCGACTGTGAAAATCAAAGCGTACAGAACAGAGTTAAGGCGATAGCCGACAGCGATTTTACACGTCTGCCGGAATTTGAGGAAAGAGAAAAAATACAGAAGGAGCGGTTTAACCTGCCCGTTCTGCCAACGACTACAATCGGCTCGTTCCCGCAGACGGCGGAGGTAAAGGCTAACCGAAGAAAATTCCGTAACGGCGAGATATCAGAGGCGGAGTATATTGAATTTAATAAAAAGCAAATTTCAGACTGTATTGCCGTTCAGGATGAAATAGGTCTGGACATTCTCGTACACGGCGAGTTTGAACGCAACGACATGGTTGAATATTTCGGCGAGAATTTAAACGGATATTTGTTTACGGAAAAGGCGTGGGTGCAGTCCTACGGCACTCGCTGCGTCAAGCCGCCCGTTATATGGGGCGATATAGAGCGCAGACAGCCTATGACGGTTGAGTGGTCGGTCTACGCGCAGAGTCTTACGGATAAACCTGTGAAGGGTATGCTCACCGGACCTGTTACAATACTTAACTGGTCGTTCCCGCGTGAGGATATTTCCATGAAGGAGTCCGCGTATCAGATTGCGCTCGCTATACGCGACGAGGCGCTTGACCTTGAAAAGAACGGTATTAAGATTATACAGGTTGACGAGGCGGCGCTCAGGGAAAAGCTGCCGATGCGCCAAAGCGATTGGTACGGCGAGTATCTTGACTGGGCAATCCCCGCGTTCCGGCTTGTCCACAGCGGCTTAAAGCCCGGAACTCAGATACATACGCATATGTGTTATAGTGAATTTACCGATATTATTCCTGCGATTGACGATATGGACGCGGACGTTATAACGTTTGAGGCGTCGCGCTCCGATTTGCAGATATTGCAGTCGTTAAGAGATAACAATTTTAAAACGGAGGTCGGTCCGGGCGTGTATGATATACATTCGCCGAGAGTTCCGTCCGCGGATGAAATAAAGGCGGCGCTTAATAAAATGCTTGAAATTATACCGAAGGAAAAGCTGTGGGTGAATCCCGACTGCGGGCTTAAAACAAGAGACCGGACGGAAACGCTTGAAAGCCTGAAAAATCTTGTTAAGGCTGCAAGGGAGGTCAGGTATGAAAACGTCTGAGCTGTTTAAAAATAAAACCGCGCTGTCGTTTGAATATTTCCTCCAAAGCCTGCCGGCGATGCCGCGCTCGTTCAGAGTACGGCATTTTTCATATAAGCGCCGCAAGAGTTTTACCGATATCGTCATCGATACAAATTGGCCGCTGTTCTATTTCCGCAGGACAAAACGCTTCTCCGTAGTTTACGCAGGCGTAAACAGCTTTCGGATTTTCCGCCGTCATCCGCCAAAGCGGATATTTGATAATAACAGGGGTGTTCGCTCCAACGCCAAGCTCCAAAAACAAAATATTCATATTCCCGTGTCTGCGCGTAAATAACGAATACCGTTCCGCCGCCTTATACCAGCCCTCGTCCTGCACGAAGGTATCGTCGCTGCGCAAATTCACTGTCATGGGCGCTCCGCATTTCGGACAGCGCGGTATAAGCCCGGTTGGAATTTTCATGTTTTTTTGCTCCGCAACCATTTTACGGACGGTTTT
>CAZWMB010000075.1:0-6397 GCA_964634635.1 uncultured Lachnospiraceae bacterium | reverse complement strand
AATTGCACGGAGCAGCGCTCATATCGGGCGCTGTTTTTGTGTGCAAAAATTTAAGACTATTGATAAAGTTAAATATAGTCTTGATGTTCATCAATATACACAAGCGGCTCGTCTGAGAGGGCAAAAGAGCGCTGAACTGGTGTCCGCCTTGATGAATAACGAAATCAAGAGAAAGCCGCAAGGTGGGAAAGAGGCGGTTACTGTGCGCTATGATAGCTTGAATGATGACGAAAAGGTTAAGCAGATAAAAAAATGCTACGAGGATGCGCTAGATTATGTTAAGGATGAAATGGCTGAAGAATTAAAAGGAAAGTAACATATATAGAATGGGCCGACATCATTTTGTGGTGTCAGCCCATTGTTGTGCTTTAAATGTTGAAAGTTCATTGTTGTGCTTTAAAATTATGTATCATGTACTTATCCATACAGCTATTGCGACGCCAAGATGCGGGTCTTTAAGCGCGGAGGTAAAGGTTGCAAGACCTTCCGGGAAATTATGTATGCCTATCGCGAGAGCAGTAAGCAATCCCATGCGTTTCAGAGCCACGGAGCGGTCCTCGCTTTCGGTCAGATTTCCTATATCTCCCTCGGTTGAGGGAACGAAGTAATCAATCAGACCGATAAATAGTATTCCTCCGAAAAACGCCGCTGCCGTTATATAATAGCCCCACTTATCTCCCGCGGCGGCAACAAGATATGTACGTCCTTTCTGAAAAATTTCTATCATTGATACGTATATCATTACTCCCGCCGAGAAACCAAGAGAGCCGGCTAAAAACTTTGTGTTGGTAGTCTTCGCGAAAAGCGCTATAATACTGCCCAGACCCGTTGCAAGACCGGCTAAAACCGTCAGGGAAAGGGCAAATAATATATTTGTTTCCACTAAAATCATCTCCTTAAAGGGTTCTTATGGTATAGTACGCGTTTTTGTGTAATATGTTACAGAAACGCACCCTTTAACGGATATGTATATAAATAAAAAAAACATGTATGCCGACACGGCGCAGGCTGATGAATTTTTGACGCCGCCAATTGCTCCAATAAATCAAACAGCCTTACTCCGTCCTCATAACAGCCTGCGACAAGAAGCGCTGACTATACCGCGAGTACTCCAAGCACGGCACACGGCGTTACCGTTGTTTTCGCGTCCTGTCTTTTCAACCGCTGTCATACACCTTACTACGAGGATTTTGCATAATATCCGCATCCTTGTATTTTATATTTACTTGTTACTTTTTGCTTACGCATATTTTGCTATAATTATTTGCCTTATCTTCATTTTGTTCACTCCCGCAAATTCGTATCGCACGCGCTCGGTTTTCTCAAGCCGCTACATAAGATACTTACTCAGTACCTCCTCGCGTATCGCCGAAACGTCGGTTTCTATAACCTTTTTTCTTATCGGCAGCACCGCGCTTGGCGTAACGGAAAGCTCGTCAACCCCGATGGCAAGAAATACCTCCGTAAGCTCCGTATCCGCGCCAAGCTCGCCGCATATTCCAACCCACGCGCCGTTTTCGTGCGCGTTCCGCACAACCATATTTATAAGACGGAATATCGCCGTATGGTGCGTGTCGCAGAACGGACCTATATCCGAATTTTGACGGTCGGCGGCAAGCGTGTACTGCGTAAGATCGTTTGTGCCTATGGAAAAAAAGTCAAAATGCTTTGCCAGTATATCGCTTATAACCGCCGCCGCGGGCGTTTCTATCATGCAGCCCAGCTCGATGGATTTTGAATACGCAATATCCTCGCTGTCAAGCTCCCGCTTAATCTCCTCCACTATCTCCAATATCTTCACCGCCTCCCATTCGGACGCAATCATCGGGAACATAATCGCCAGCGAGCCGAATACAGACGCACGGTAAAGCGCGCGCAGCTGCGTTCTGAATATGTCCGGACGCTGAAGGCAAATACGTATCGCACGTATTCCCATAGCCGGATTTTCCTCCTTCGGCATGTTGAAATAGTCCACCTGCTTATCCGCGCCTATGTCAAGCGTGCGTATTATGACACGCTTGTTTACCATTTTGGAAAGTACCTCCTTGTACGCTCCGAACTGTACATCCTCCGACGGATAATCCTTGCTTTCAAGGTACAAAAACTCGCTGCGAAACAGTCCTATTCCCTCTGCGTCGTTTTTCAGTACCGTCCCTATGTCAAGCACATTGCCAATATTTGCGCACAGCTCTATTTTCTTTCCGTCTTTCGTGACGCTCTTACAGCCGCGCAGCCGCATAAGCAGTTTCTGCCGCTCGTCAGCCTCCTTCCCGCGGCGCGTCATTTCAGCTGCCGTTTCCTCGTCAGGGTCGATATACAGCGTTCCCGTAAAGCCGTCAATAATAGCTTCCTTGCCGTTATATTCACTGCTCAGTACTCCCTTCGCGCCGATAATCGCCGGTATATTCATCATACGGGCGAGAATTGACGTGTGAGAGCTTGTGGAGCCTCCCTCGGTAACAAACGCAAGAATTTTATCCTTGTCAAACTGTACCGTTTCGCTCGGCGCGAGGTCGTCGGCGACAATAATCGCCGGTCCGTCCGACATCACCGCTCCCTTGTCCGCGCCGGAAAGTATCTTTATAAGCCGTTCGGAAACATCCTTTACATCGGCGCTCCTCTCGCGCATGTACGGGTCGTCCATAGCCTTAAACATCTGAACAAAGTTGTCGCAGGTCTGTCCGACGGCCGTTTCCGCGTTTATCAGCTGGTCGGTTATAATATTTTTTATTGACTCAATATAATCAAGATCCTCCAGCATCATCTGATGTATCTGAAAAATCATGGCGTTCGCCTCGCCGACCTCGGCTATAGCCTTGTCGTACAATATTCCAAGCTCCTCCACCGCCTTGTCCTTCGCTGCCTCAAAGCGCGCTATTTCATCATCACTGCTCTCAACATGGTAACGCTTTATTGTGCTTTCCTCCCTGCTGAATACGAAAATGGGTCCAAAAGCTATGCCGCCGCATACGGATTTTCCCGAAATTGTAAGCATTAGTAAACTCCTCCTTTTTGCGATTATTTAAAATAAAAACTTTATATAATCTAATCTTTTCATAGTTTGTCGTATTTATTATACTATATTATTTACAAAAAGAAAAGACTTTTTTCTGAATTTATTGTGCAATAATTTCATGTAAAGGTATTGACATCCGCAAACAAAAGGAGTAAAATGATAACGTAGATTAGTTCTGACTAACTAACGTTATGTGTTGTTGGCAGACCTTTGAAGGGTAGGTGGCAATTATGCCTTTATCAATGGCGAATATTGGTGAAACGATGACTGTTCATAAGGTCAGCGGGCATGATGACACGAGGCTTTTTCTTGAAAATCTCGGTTTCGTTGAGGGAACTGAGGTTACTGTGGTTTCCGAGCTTGCCGGTAATCTTATAGTGACCGTAAAGGATTCAAGAGTTGCCATTGACCGTTCAATGGCAAACAGAATTATTGTGTGAACAGGAGGATTGAAATGCGTACGTTAAAGGATGTAAGAATTGGCGAAACCGTAACGGTTTCCCGTATTAACGGCGAGGGCGCTGTAAAGCGCAGAATTATGGACATGGGTGTCACGAAGGGCGTGAAAATTTACGTCAGAAAAGTCGCGCCGCTTGGCGATCCTGTCGAGGTCACGGTACTCAGCTACGAGCTTTCTATAAGAAAAGCGGACGCGGAAATGATTGAGCTTGCATAATTTTTACATATTAGTTAGATGACGCTAATTAAAATTTGGGAGGTAAAACAAAATGTCAATTAAAATAGCGCTCGCCGGTAACCCTAATTCCGGTAAGACAACTTTATTTAACGCCCTTACCGGCTCCAATCAATTTGTCGGTAACTGGCCGGGCGTAACAGTCGAAAAAAAGGAAGGCAGACTTAAAGGTCATAAAGACGTGACGATTATAGACCTGCCTGGTATATACTCTCTCTCTCCCTACACGCTTGAGGAGATTGTGGCGAGAAATTACCTTATAAACGAACGTCCCGACGCCATTCTGAATATAGTCGACGGTACAAATATCGAGAGAAATCTGTATTTGACGACACAGCTCGCGGAGCTTGGTATCCCCGTCGTTATGGCGGTCAACATGATGGATGTTGTCGAAAAGAGCGGCGACGCGATTGATTTTGACAAGCTCGGTAAGACGGTTGGCTGTGAGGTAAGGGCAATATCCGCTTTGAAAGGAACCGGAATAAAGGAGGCTGCCGCCGCGGCTGTCGCCGCCGCCGCAAAAAAAGCGCCAAAGCCCGTCCACACGTTCAGCGAAAGAGTTGAAGGCTGTCTTTCGGAGATTGAGTCCATGCTGGACGACTCCATCCCTGAGGAGCAAAGACGTTTTTACGCCGTAAAGCTTTTCGAGCGCGATGATAAAATAGCTGACGTCATGAAATCTGTACCTGATGTGTCCGCTATAACCGAAAGCGCGGAAAAGGAGCTTGACGACGACGCTGAAAGCATTATTACAAGCGAGAGATATACATATATTTCATCAGTCATAAAGAGCTGCTACAAAAAAAAGAGCGGCGCAAAGCTATCGGTATCGGATAAGATTGACAGAGTGGTTACAAACCGTTTTCTGGCTCTGCCTATTTTTGCGGTTGTAATGTTCATTGTATATTATATATCGGTCACAACAGTCGGTACATGGGTAACAGACTGGACAAACGACTGTCTGTTCGGCGATGGCTTTCACCTGTTCGGGATTGGCACGAGCCGGTACGAGGAACAGGTTGGCGAATTCGACGCGGCACAGGCTGAAATAGACGCGTTCCTTGAGGCAGCGGCTGATGAAGGGATAGACGTTGACGGTATTACAGAGGCTCTTGAGGCGGAGGAAGGCGACGAGGTTGACGCGGCTGCCGTTGATAAGTTCCTTGAAGATGCGGCAGAGGTAACGGCGATAGCTGAAATCGAAAACGAGGACGGCGAAATTGAAGAAGTAATAGACGTAGCACAGGCGGATTTTGAAGCCGCTCTTGGAATTGAGGAACCCGACCCTGCTGATTACGGCGTATGGGTACCCGGTATCCCCGTGCTTATCGGTAATGCGCTTGAGGCGCTGGGTACAGCGGAATGGCTTAACAGCCTGATAATCGACGGTATTGTTGCGGGCGTCGGCGCGGTACTCGGTTTCGTGCCTCAGATGCTTGTATTGTTCCTGTTCCTTGCGTTCCTTGAGTCATGCGGTTACATGGCGAGAATTGCATTTATAATGGACAGAATTTTCAGGAAATTCGGACTTTCGGGCAAGTCGTTTATTCCTATTCTTATAGGTACGGGCTGCGGAGTTCCGGGTATCATGGCGTCAAGAACCATTGAAAATGAACGCGACAGAAGAATGACTATTATGACGACAACATTCATCCCCTGCGGAGCGAAGCTTCCTATTATAGCTCTTATCGCGGGAGCGTTGTTTGACGGCGCATGGTGGGTATCGCCGAGCGCGTATTTTGTGGGTATTGCTGCAATTATCTGCTCAGGCATTATTCTTAAGAAGACAAAGATATTTTCGGGCGATCCTGCCCCGTTTGTAATGGAGCTTCCGGCGTATCATCTGCCGACAGTTGTAAATCTTCTTCGCTCGATGTGGGAAAGAGGCTGGTCATTTATTAAGAAGGCCGGTACAATTATCTTACTTGCCACTATTCTTGTATGGTTCCTGCAGGGCTTTGGCTTCGAGGACGGTTTCGGTATGGTAGAGAATATGGATAACTCAATACTTGCCGCCATAGGCAACGTTATGGCTCCGATATTCGCTCCGCTTGGCTGGGGCGACTGGAAAGCGGCTGTCGCGGCTGTTACAGGTCTTATCGCAAAGGAAAATGTCGTTGGCACATTCGGTATTCTGTACGGCTTCGCGGAGGTCGCGGAGGACGGCGCGGAGGTATGGGGCTCACTTGCATCAAGCTACACATCTCTTGCCGCTTACTCCTTCCTTGTATTTAACCTGCTTTGCGCTCCCTGTTTCGCGGCTATCGGCGCTATCAGACGTGAAATGAACAGCGCTAAGTGGACTTGGTTTGCAATCGGTTATCAGTGCGTATTCGCGTATATCGTTTCGCTTTGCATATATCAGCTTGGCGGTCTGTTTACAGGCAACGGTTTCGGAGTAGGAACTGTTGTGGCAATATTGCTTGTAATCGTGTTTGTGTATATGCTGCTGCGTCCGTATAAGGAAAGCAATACGCTGAAGGCCGGAAAGAATGTTGTCAACATATAAAAAGGATGATATGTAATGATTGCTACTGTAATTATAACGTTGCTTATAATTGCCGCTGTCGCGGCTGTTATAGCGAACCATTTCATAAAAAAGAAAAGGGGACAGGGCGGCTGCGGCTGCGGCTGCAGCGGCTGCGCCATGTCGGATACATGTCATAGGGAATAAATCATGGGGCTGT
>CAZWMB010000074.1:0-6466 GCA_964634635.1 uncultured Lachnospiraceae bacterium | reverse complement strand
CTCAGTTGGTAGAGCAGCGCATTCGTAATGCGCAGGCCGCGGGTTCGAGTCCCATTACCAGCTCCAAATAAAACGGCTTAGATATGCGATTTCTAAGCCGTTTTATTTTTGCCTGTTTTTGATTTTACTGTAATTCTCCAAGCGTCGACTCCATAAAAACCTCGCTGTTTTCAATCATTGTCCGGCATAATTCTTCGGATAAAGACATCACCGCGTCCGGAACCGTTGAATTGATATTATATGTATCGCCGCTTGACATTTCACCTATATCGTCAAGAGAACATTCTCTTCTCTTTGCGATATAGTAATTATGTGGTTAAAGTGTAGAAATTATGGTTTTTATTTCACAGCCCTTTTTTCTAATATATAACCGCTCTTCAATTCACCGCGAATGAGCCGCAGCCATATACTGTATTTTGTAAGTGATTATATTCACCCTTTACAGTATAACTCGTACTCACTTTTGCGTAAAACAAAAAAAGATATAAAGATGAAAATCAACTTTAAATCTTTTTGAGTACTGTATTGTCTTATGGAAACCGCCCATAAAGCAATATCCCTTTCAGATTACCTTGTGTCACGCGGTACGGAGATATTTATCCTTGGGTATTATAGCTGTAGTTCGGCGCCTCTTTTGTTATGTAAATATCGTGCGGGTGGCTTTCCCTGAGTCCCGCGCCGGTAATTCTTACAAATTTACCGCTTTCCTGAAGCTCCGGTACCGTCCTTGTACCGCAGTAGCCCATACCGGAACGTATTCCGCCGACAAGCTGAAATACTGTATCGGAAACCGGACCCTTGTATGGCACGCGACCCTCCACCCCCTCCGGAACAAGCTTTTTTGAGCCTGTCTGGAAGTATCTGTCCTTTGAGCCACATTCCATCGCCGCGATTGAACCCATACCGCGGTACACCTTGAAACGTCTGCCCTGAAATATCTCAAACGCGCCCGGACTTTCATCACAGCCCGCGAGCAAACTTCCGAGCATTATTACATCCGCGCCCGCCGCTATTGCCTTTACAATGTCGCCCGAATACTTAACGCCGCCGTCGGCGATTACCGGTATGCCGTACTTCTTAGCCGCTTGGCTTACGTCGTATACAGCTGTAATCTGCGGCACACCGATACCGGAAACGACACGCGTCGTACAGATAGAACCGGGACCTATACCGACCTTAAGACAATCCGCGCCCGCCGATATTAACGCCTCCGCCGCGTCGCCCGTCGCAATATTGCCGGCGATTACAGGCAAGCCGGGGAACGCCGCCTTGATTTCCTTAACCTTATTTATTATATTTTTGCTGTGACCGTGAGCGCTGTCAAGCGCTACAATGTCAACGCCTGCGTCAACGACAGCCTGCACTCTCTGCAGCGCGTCGGTTGTTACGCCGATCGCCGCGCCGACAAGGAGCCTGTCCTGCTTGTCGCGCGCGGAATTGGGATACTGCACAGCCTTTTCAATATCCTTGATTGTTATCAATCCTTTTAAATGTCCCTCTCTGTCGACTATCGGCAGCTTTTCAACCTTAGCCTTGGAAAGTATTTGCTGCGCCTCGCTTAGGGTTGTGCCGACGGGAGCGGTAACAAGATTTTTGCTTGTCATTGCCGTTTCGATTTTTTGAGAGAAGTCGGTTTCAAATTTAAGGTCGCGGTTAGTAATAATTCCTATCAGCTTATTATCGCCGTCAACCACCGGTACGCCGGATATTTTAAAGCGCGCCATTAAATCGTCGGCGTCCTGCAAGGTACGGTCCTTTGTAAGACTGAACGGATTGGTTATAACGCCGTTCTCGCTTCGCTTAACCTTGTCCACTTCGGCAGCCTGCCGCTCAATTGTCATGTTTTTATGTACAATTCCTATACCGCCCTCGCGAGCCATGGCAATCGCCATGGATGACTCCGTAACGGTATCCATAGCCGAACTCATAAGAGGAATATTAAGAATAATATCCTTTGTAAGCCTTGTTTTCAGCTCTATTTCATTCGGGGTAACGTCCGACGCCTGCGGGACAAGCAAAACGTCGTCAAAAGTAAGACCTTCTTTTGCGAATTTATCTTCCATTATCCATAACTCCTCTCGTCAGTGTCTATTTTTATAATTATAATAAATTACACATTATTTTTCAAGAGGTTTTGGAAAGAAATTCATCACATTTTGCGATATATTCTATAATAACGCTTCGCATTTCCTCCGGACTGCAAATTTTGAATACCTTGCTTTTGAGTTGAGCGGAGCCGGGCAGTCCTTTTATATACCACGCGATATGCTTACGCGCCTCGCGTATACCGCGCGTTTCTCCCTTTTCCGCCGCCATCGCTTCCACATGCCTAAGCATCACGTCAAGCTTTTCACGCGGCGCGGGATAAAAGCTGACTTCTCCGCTGTTCAGGTACTCGGCGGTTTGTCTGAATATGAACGGATTACCCCGCGCCGCGCGTCCTATCATGACGGCGTCGCAGCCGGTAAAATCAATCATACGCCCCGCGTCGGAGGCGCAGGTTATATCGCCGTTGCCGATTACGGGAATTGAAACCGCTTTCTTTATCTCGCGGATTATCCTCCAGTCCGCCTCGCCGTTATAGAACTGCGAGCGCGTCCTTCCGTGTACCGCGACAGCCGACGCGCCGCTTTTTTCGATTATTTTCGCGATTTCCACAGCGTTTACGCTGTTTTCGTCCCAGCCCTTACGTATTTTTACTGTAACCGGCACCGGTGAAGCCTCGGACACTCCGCGTACTATTTCACCGATTTTTTCCGGTGTCCTGAGCAGGGCGCTGCCGTCGCCGTTATTTACGATTTTAGGCGTGGGGCAGCCCATGTTAACGTCAATTATATCCGGACTGAATTTCATGACCTCCGGTATCACCGCCGCCATTATATCAGCGTCCGAGCCGAATATCTGTATAGCGCAAGGGCGCTCGCCGGAGTCTATACGCATAAGCTCCGCAGTCTTTTTATCTCCGTAGTACAGTCCCTTCGCGCTGACCATTTCGGAATATACCATTCCCGCGCCCCACTGACGGCATATTTTACGGAAAGGCAAATCGGTTACTCCCGCCATGGGAGCGAGAAAGACGTTGTTTTCAATTGTTACATTTCCTATGTTCATTTGAAGCGCCTCCTGATTTTTCTTATCAGGTTTCTCTTATCTTTTTTTTGAGTATTCCAATATTTTATGGTTTGCCGAAAAGAACTGTAAATTGGCGTCAAAATATATATGTGAAATCTGCTCGTTTTTAATCATTTCCCCGTCCTTAATTTTATTCGCGCAGTCCCATGTCGTATCGACTATAATCCACCGCCCGTCGACATATACCTCGTTCCACGCATGGTTTTGCTCATCCGTCGACACAGTTTCGTCCGTCCACTCGGTGTCGCCCCCCACACCGAGCGCGTATCCCGACGCCACATTACAGGGTATGTCTATACTCCTGCACAACGACGCCATAAGCGTCGCGAAACCCAGGCACACCGCGCGCTGCGACTTTACAATATCCGTCGCGAAGTAGGGCGGCGTGTCCTCCAGGTCAAGGCTGTCCACATCGTAGTACATGTACGAGCATATCCAATCGTGCAGCGCGAGCGCCTTTTCATAATCACTTTCCAAACCGTTTGTAAGCTGCTCCGCGATTGACTGTATACTGCCGCTGTTAGACTGAATTGACGCGGTGGATTTCAGCGCCTCGGAAATCGACTTGTCCTTTTCGTACATTACCTTATTGTTCACGTACACAGGCGACTCCTCAAGCGTCCAGCCGCCGTCCGCGGTTTTTGCAATCCTTACATAATTATACACCCAGCTCTCAAACTGTCCGTAGGGCTTGCTGCCCGTGTACACCGCCACATTCAGCGTATCGCGGTCCGTTTCGGGTATGTACATTGTTTTGTTGAACTGATTTTCCAAGTCGGCTGACAGGGAAACCTGCTCCAGCGAGTTTCCGTCGGCGTCGCTGAACTCGACAATCAGATGCGACCTGTTTCTTGTACCGACAATTCCGAATACGTTAAGAGTGTCATAATCAACAATCATACTGATATTCTCGTCCGGATAAAAGGACAGCATGGGGCTGTTGTCTATATAAGCGTTGACCGCAACGTCGGACGGGTCAATCGGCAGCTCCTCATGACGTATATAAGCCAATATCTCCGCCGGCGACGGTATCTGCTCCGTCACGAGCGACAGTTTCTCGGACATCTCGGATATTTTTTCCGCCGCCCGCGGATATTTTTCCTCCACCGCCGGCACATAGCTGCCAAAATTCAGAAAAAAGTCCGTTTCGGCGTTTACAACGCATACGCCAATCACGAGCGCAATTATAAAAACAATAAATTTTTTCATAGCTTCACCTGTAATTTTTTCAAATATATCCGCTATCTATTATATATTCATTATCCCTTTATTTCCTGTTTAAAAACCGCGCGCGGATTTTATTTACCTGAAATTCAGGCTCATCGTTCCGAGCGAGGCGCTGTAATCAAGCAGCCTGTTCTGAATTTCGGTCTTTCTTTCGCCGTCGGGTATGGACGGCTGATAATCGTTGTAATCGTCATGACCGGAAATTGTCGCGGGGATGATTTCCATGTTCCCGTCCTCCTGCAAAGCGCCGTCGACAAATGTGAAGGTCTGTCTGTAAATCGCGGTATCCTTGTCTTCGGGATTGTTGTTGCCGCCGAAACAGAAATTACCCAGGCTGTACGCTATGTACCGTCCGTTATATCGCTCGATACCCTGAAGGACGTGGGGGTGAGTCCCTATAACAAGATCCGCGCCGAGGTCTATCGCCCGGTGAGCAAGCTCCTTCTGCGTCTGATTTGGCTCGGTTTCCTTTTCCTCGCCCCAATGCATACTCACGATGATAAGCTGAGCGCCCAGACTTTTTACGGAGCCTATCGCGTTTTCCAGCTTTGCCGCCTCGGTTTCACTCAGCGCGTCTATACCGACAAGTCCCACCGATATACCGTTTATCTCGCGCATAGCAGTATTCGTACCTATAAAATTTGATATGCCGGCCTCGTTGAGGTATTTTATAGTATCGGTAAGACTTTCGTCGCCATAGTCCGCGCTGTGGTTATTGGCAAGATTTGCCGCCTCAACGCTTGACGCGGTGAGAATTTGCACATACTCGGGCTTGCCGCGGAACGCAAAGGTTTTGTCCGCCCTGGCGCCCTGATTTGACAGTGTGCCCTCAAAATTTACGATTGTCAGGTCGTCCTCTTCAAATATGGGCGCGACGTTTCGGAAAAAGTACGAGTAATCGCCGTCAAGACTGTCCGCGTACGAAACAAAGCTGCCCTCCGACGGAGCGTTTACATCGGTGGCAAAGGTACAGTCGCCCACCGCCGTAACCGTGACCGTTTTTACGTCGGGAACATATTCCTCCGTTTTCTTTTTTTCTCTGTGTCTTTCCGCCGCCGACAGCGCTATACCCGCGGCAAACATTGCTACGGCAAGCACAGCCGCGATTTTATGTATACTCATTTATTTTCTTCCTTTTTAAATTATTAGGCGAAAATACTGTTTACCTGCAATAATTGTAAACTACGCCGGCTGTTTTGTCAACCTGAATTTGAGGGAGAGTAAATATTTTTTATCGCATCCGCAAAAAATTACTTTTTTTGATTGTCACTTCTTTGTAATTATAATTTATAAACCTGATATATTACATAAATTATAAAACAAGGATTAAGTTTAATTTACAATATTGTTAACATTATTGACTTGCAGGCGTCATAGCTGTAAAATATAATCATAAAATAAATAACGGAAGGGGAGTTATCCATGAATAAATTTGAAACAATAGCGCCTGTGGCGGTGTTCATCTGCGCTCTTATAGCGCTGGCGTTTTCCTGCTGCAATTTCTTTTCGGTAAAGAAAAAGCCCGAGGGAACCGACACTATGAAGGCAATCGGCGAAAAAATACGCAAGGGCGCGATGGCGTACCTTAAGCGTCAGTACAAAACCGTCGGAATATTTTTCGCGGTTATGTTCGTCATTCTGCTTGTTCTCGCGTTTTCCGGATTTCTGACAATGTTCGTTCCGTTCGCGTTTCTGACGGGCGGATTTTTCTCGGGACTTTCAGGCTTTATAGGTATGAAAATGGCCACCTACGCGAACACTCGTACGGCCAACGGAGCGAGAGAGGGACTCAACAAGGGTCTTAAAATCGCGTTTGCGTCAGGCTCGGTTATGGGTCTTACGGTTGTAGGTCTTGGACTTCTGGACATAAGCGGCTGGTTTATGCTGCTTAAGTTTGTATTTCAGCTCGACATCACCGATATAATGACCGCTATGCTTACCTTTGGTATGGGCGCAAGCTCCATGGCGCTTTTCGCGCGTGTGGGCGGCGGTATATTCACGAAAGCGGCGGACGTCGGCGCTGACTTGGTAGGCAAGGTTGAGGCGGGTATTCCCGAGGACGACCCGCGCAACCCCGCTTGTATCGCCGACAACGTAGGCGACAACG
>CAZWMB010000073.1:0-6590 GCA_964634635.1 uncultured Lachnospiraceae bacterium | reverse complement strand
TAGAGCCGCCTATTTTTAATTTCTCTTTGAAAGAACCTCTTTTTCGTATTTCTCAATTTCATCAAACCATGACCTGTCTGTCGGAACGCCGCACTGCTTGCAGTATTCAACCCAGACGTCGCCGAACGGAAGTGTTTTAATTTCCTCCTGAATAGCCATGAGCTTTGAGAACTGAGCCGTATCCTGCAGCTCCTTAAGCTCCTTATGAGGCATAAGCATAGCGTTCAGCATACACTTCTGCCAGCTCCTTATACCGACAACCCATGCGGATACTCTGTTGATGCTCGCGTCAAAGAAGTCGAGCGCCATATAAACGCGGTCAACAGCGTCGTTTCTTACGATTTCCTTAGCGATTTCTCTCGGCTCATCGTCGTACAGAAGTACATGGTCGCTGTCCCAGTGAACGCCGCGCGTGATATGTAGAGCGATTTCCGGATAGAAACACAGCAGAGCCGGAATTTTATCGGATACCGTTTCCTCGGGGTGGTAGTGACCGTTGTCAAGCAGAGGTATGCAGCCGTCGTTATGCGCCGCTATATTCAGCGTGAACTCGCCGCTGCCGCAGGTGTACGACTCAACTCCGATACCAAAGAACTTAGACTCCGCGCAGGGCTTCACAAGATTTTTGTCATACGGCTCGGAAAGGATTTCCTCAAAGGATTTCTTATATCTCATTCTCGGACCCATTCTGTCCGCGGGTACGTCCTTCAGACCGTCGCCCGTCCATATATTCATAACGCAGGGCATACCTGTTTCTTTCGCGAAATACTCTGAAATTCTGATACAAGCCTTACCATGCTCAACCCAGAATTTACGGATTTTCTCATCGGGGCTTGCGAGAGTAAGACCGTCCGGTCCTACCATTGGATGCGAGAAAAAGGTCGGATTAAAGTCAATACCCATTCCTCTTTCCTTCGCGAAGTCAACCCACCTTTTAAAGTGCTTTGGCTCCAGCTTATCGCGGTCAGCCTTTTCGCCCTCCTCAAAAATCGCGTAGTTTGCGTGAACATTGACCTTTTTTTTGCCCGGCGTAAGAGAAAAAGCCTTGTCCATGTCAGCCATAAGCTCCTCGGGGTTTCTTGCTCTGCCGGGGTAGTTGCCGGTGGTCATAATGCCGCCGGTAAGAGGTCCGTTATTCTCAAAACCGAGGACATCGTCGCCCTGCCAGCAGTGGACAGCGAGAGGAATATCCTTAAGCTTTACGATTGCCGCGTCGGTATCAATACCGTAAGCGGCGTAGATTTCTTTTGCAGATTGGTATCTGTCCATTTTTCATCGTCCTTTCGTCATAGATAATTTTAATTGTATTTTACCATGAGCTGTTATAAATGTCAATAGCTTGTACTGCAATATGACCATTAAAGATAAAAATTTTAACAAAATATTGTATTATTCGTACAAATTTTTGAGCAGCGTACAGTAGTCCTCAAAATTTGCGGTAAATATGTAGTTTAGTATAAGCGCCTCGTCCGGATTGTACCTTTCGAGGATTTTATCGAAACCGCGGGTGTATATACGCGGGTCGATAAGAATTACCCGTCCGTAGCTTTCAATAATCCACGGCGCGAACACGTTCGCGTACGACTCTCTGAGAATAACAAGCGTCTTGCCGTTCGGGTTGTTCTCATTTATCATTTCAACAACGGGATGGTCGCTGCCCATAAAAAAATTATAATTCGCTTTACGCACGTCGTACATGACGCCGTTATAGCTTGTAAGCTCTTCGTCATTATTGCGCATGATTACAGAGATATGGCTGTCGGCGTTTATGTCGTACCATTCTATGGCGTCGGGATTTTCAGCGAGGGAGGAGCGCGGCGCCCTGTCGTAGAGATAGCCGAGCACACCTGAGATTGTATTCACTTCATAGCTGTCCTTTGATACCGCTTCGCCGCCCTCCGCATCCATAAACGCGCGGTAGCCGTAGTACGCGCCGAGCTGGGTCCAGTGGTGGTCGGTACGGAAGTATATATATTCGTCTGAGTGAGCCTCCAGATAGCTGTACGCGTCAACCGCTGTCACGTTTTCATCCAGCTTTTCATATATGGACTCGATAGTGTCTCTCTGACTGTCCTGTAAGTTTCTGTACATGGGTTTCATGAAGGAGAGTCTTGTGGGTATAAGCATACTGTAAAGCCGTATACCCTCCGGCAGCTTTCTCGCGTAGTGATTTACCGCCTCGGCGTACGCCTCCTCCTGTTCCCTGCTGCGAATGAAAACCTCCATAGCGGCGTTGTCCGCAAGCAGCAGAGTCTGCTTTTGCGTTGTGCCGGTGCCGATGTCCGTGTCCGTGTATATGATTTCACCCGTTTCCGGTACAAAACCGCCGAGGGATTGAATTTTATCCGCCAAATCCTTCAAATACGAGCGCATACCGATATTGTCGCCGACGGCGCTTTCCGTATCCTGCGCAAGTCTGCCTGAGAATATGTTTTCGGCGGTAAACGGGGGGATTGTTGTCATGGTCCTGTTTTCCTCCGTCACGCTGTCGGTATCCGCCGGCATAAGCAGGAATACTATACAAGCGGCTAAGACAGCCAAAAACGCGCCGACAGTTAATTTGTTTTCCATAAGCGCAGCCTCCTAAAATCTGAAATATAAAAACGGGTTGTAGGTTTGTCCGACAAGCAGAATGAAACATACGCTCAGTCCGGCTGTTACAAGCAGAGGCTGTGTCACGGCGGCGAAAATTTCAGACCGTTTGCACAGATACCTGTAAATAATCCCCGGTATAGGCAGCGACGCGGCGACGCATACGGCAAGCAGCCATAAATCGGTACACAGCGCCGACACGGTTGTAAGGTCATAAAGCGCGCAGTCTATGCCGAGCGCGCTTTTGAAGAACGCGCCGAGAGAATTTATATCCGTAAAGTAAAATATCGCCCAGCCGACTATGACAAAAAACATTGTATATATGTGGCAGAACGGCGGCGGCAGTTTTTGCAGTCTGCCGGCGAACAGCTTTTTTTCCGCGATAAGCAGCAGTCCGTAAAACAGCCCCCAGAACACAAAATTCCATTCCGCGCCGTGCCATAGTCCGGTCAGAAGCCACACCGCAAGTATATTTCTTATCTGACGGTAGCGGTTGCCGCCAAGGGGTATGTACACATAGTCGCGGAAGAAGGAGGACAGCGATATATGCCACCGCCGCCAGAACTCTGTAATACTGCGGGATATGTACGGATAGTCAAAGTTTTCGCCGAATTTAAAGCCGAGCATGCGTCCCAGACCGATTGCCATGTCGGAATAGCCGGAGAAGTCAAAGTAAATCTGAAAGGTGTACAGTATAATGCCAAGCCACGCGGAGGCGGTGGTCAGACGCGCTGTATCCAGCAGCATGGACGCCGCCTCTCCGGCGTTATTCGCGAGCATGACCTTCTTGCACATGCCGGCGGTAAAGCGCCGTATGCCGTACGACATGCCGGAGACGGTTACGCGCCTTTCCGACAGCTCGTCCGCGATATCGGTGTAACGCACAATCGGTCCCGCGACAAGCTGCGGGAACATTGACACGTAAGTGAGAAAATCAAGAAAGGACTTTTGTACCCTCGCTTTGCCGCGGTACATATCAATCGTGTACGAAAGCGTCTGAAAGGTATAAAAGGAAATTCCCACGGGGAGAGTGAAGGACGGCTTGGGTATCGCGGCAGAGAAAAGAAAATTTATGTTTTCGGTGATGAACCCCGAATACTTGAATACGGCAAGAAGCCCCAGGTTTATAACAAGCGACGCGGTAAGCGCAGCCGTAGCCTGAGGCTTGGCGTAGTATTTGTCGATTACGCGTCCGTTCACATAGTCCACAAGGGCGCTCAGGAGCAGCAGAACCACCCACACCGGCTCGCCCCACGCATAAAATATAAACGACACAATAACAAGTACGATATTTTTATATGTAATATTTTTTGAAAAATTATATACGGCAAGCGCCACAGGCAGGAACACGCATATAAATATCAGACTTGAAAATATCACTGCCTATCCTCCAGATATTTTTTACGTTTATTATATTATCACAATGCGGCGGATATGTAAAGCGGTCTTTATTCGGTTTTACGGTCGGTTTTTGCCGATAAATTAAGCGGCTGCCGATAAATTAACACGGCAGCCGCGCTTTGCTTCAGGCGAATAGTCCTATAATACCGTTCACGCCGAAGGCGATAACCGACATTACCAGTCCTGCCGTGACAACGCCAAGGAATACGGCAAGCAGACTTTTTTTGAAATCCAGTCCGAACAGTGCCGCCGCAAGACTTCCCGTCCACGCTCCGGTACCCGGCAGCGGTATTGCCACGAACAGGTACAATCCGAAGTAACCGTATTTCCGGATTTGGTCGGAATGTTTAAGAGCCTTCTTTTCACACCAGTACGGAAATTTCCGTATCTTCGGTATTTTTTTTAGCCGGCCGAAAATAACGCGTATAAACAGCAGTATGAACGGTATCGGCAGCATATTGCCCATGACCGCCGGTATAAAGGTCTGTACAAAGCCCATTTGCAGCAAAATTCCCGCGACGAGTATGCTTCCGCGAAGCTCCAGAAGCGGTATCATCGATATTAACAGCACAACAAGCCAATTCGGCATACCTATTGATGAAAAGGCGTTCGTAAGCGTCTGCGCGATATTGTCCATAATTACCTCCAAAAAATTTAATATTGCTATTATACACTATATTTCCGGAAATTGCAAATATTACGTCTTAAATCAATGTAAAATTCTCGATATCTGCTTGTAAATCACAAAAGTAATCGCCGACAGAATAATTCCCTTTATAAGATTAAAGGGCAACGCTCCGTAGAGTATGTATCCGAGGGTATTTTTAATAAGCGGATTTACTGCTGAGCACATTTCTATTATCTGTTCCATTGGCATAACCTTCGCATATACCGGCAGCAATATAAAATAGTTCGCGAACGCTCCCACAATCATCATCGCCAACGTGCCGAAAATCATTCCGACAGCGGCGCGTTTTTTTGTCTTATGTGTGCGGTAAATCAAAGCCGACACGAATACCAGCGAGCCGCTTATAAGGAAATCCGCTATTTCACCGCTGCCGACCGAATAGGAAATAAGCAGGTGGCACAGAGCCTTGATAAGAACTATGGCGAGTCCCGTAATCGGTCCGTAGGCGAAGCCGCCTATAAGCGCCGGCAGCGTTGAGAAATCAAATTTCAAAAACGGCGGCATAAAGGGAATGGGAAACTCAAGCGCCTGCATAAGCGCTATCGAGATACTCGAAAGAATACCTACGCTCGCGATGAATTTCGGTGTGAATTTTGTTTTGTGTTGTGTTATTGCTTCCATAAAAGAAACCTCCTGAAAAATATTTTCGGGTATCCTTAGGAGTCCGCGCATACAAAAAGCCCTGAGATTATATCACAGGGCGTATACGCGCGAAACATCTTCTTTCATCCGGACTTTAACCGTCGGTTTCGGAATTTCACCAAATCAGCCTTGACACTGTCGTTCAAGGGTCGCGGACTTTACCGCCGGTAGGGAATTACACCCTGCCCTGAAGATACACTATATATATATATATATTATATACTAAATTTTCAGTAATGCAATAGTCTTTTTAAAATTAATTTACATCGTACGCCGACTCCTTCGGGACGACATAAGTTATCGCAGACGGAATGACCTTGATAACGGTATGCTTCGGGTCGCCGCCGTACTCGCCGTCAAGCGTCCATTTTATATTTTCCTCAGACTCAAATTCGAAACGTGAGGATTTCACGAACGAATAGCCCCCTCCGTCCGTCTCGCCCTTCATAAGTCCGATAAGTATTGCCTGGAATTCAAGTATATTGGTAGGCTGGCGCAGCGCGAGCAGCTCAAACATACCGTCGTTAAGGTTCACACCGGCTAGCATCTCGGGATTGCGAATACCCGCGACGGAGGTCGAGTTGAGTACCATGCATAAAAATATGTCCTCATCAATAACGCCGTTGTCATGGGTAATTTTCACGCGCGTTGGGCTGAGCGTTGACAGCCGTTTTACAGCCTCCAGCACATAAGCGGTGTGTCCGAGGGCGTTTTTAATCTCCTGCGGCGTGTCGTAGGAAATGTCGGTAAACGCGCCGAACGCCGCGACATAGTTAAAAAATACGCCGTTAAAGCTGCCTATGTCACAGGCGAACAAGTCTCCGTCCGCGGCAATTTTTGCCGCTTTGGATATATTCTTTGGAAGGCTGAGCGCCGCGGCGAAGTCGTTGGTTGTACCGGACGGTATATAGCCGAGCGGAGGACGGTTTTGAGCGTCGTGACACATAAGCCCCTTGACGCCCTCGTTGAGCGTACCGTCGCCGCCCGACAGAACAATACGGTCAAACTCGGCGCCGTAAGCCTTGATATATTCATACGCGTCCAGACGCGTTTGAGTCGGACGCACGGTTACGTCATAGCCCGCGCGGGTAAAGGTGTCAACGACGTCCATAAGATTATTGCGCATTTGTCCTTTTCCGGAAAGCGGATTGAAAATAAAAAGCAGTTTTGCCATATGTCGGGTACCTCGGTTAATATTTTTTGTGTCTATAACGGAATTATACAATTTTTATACCGTTAAGTCAAGAAAAAGCTTGCGGAAACAGCG
>CAZWMB010000072.1:1379-6660 GCA_964634635.1 uncultured Lachnospiraceae bacterium | reverse complement strand
TGTCTGCTTTTGAAGGAAAGGGCGTCAAGACTCGCGGAAAAAAATCCGGAGTTTTTAAGCGAGTTCAATCTGTATAAAACAGTCGAAAAGCTTACTCCTTCGGTTTTTGCGAAGGTTAAGCGCAGCTCAAAGGTAATGTGCGCCAATGTCGATATGTATTCCGGCTTTGTGTATAAAATGCTCGGCATACCTAAGGACATGTATACGCCGCTGTTCGCCATGTCGCGTATTGTCGGCTGGTGCGCGCACCGACTGGAGGAAACGCTGGGCAGCTCAAGAATTATACGTCCCGCGTACAAATCTATCGTAAAGAGCAGGGACTATGTAAAAATTGAGGACAGATAGGAGAAAATCTATGGATAAGGTCAATATACTTGGTGTAAACGTCGATACGGTAACGGTTTCCGAGGCGGCGGACAAAATTATGGACTTTCTTAACGAGGACAAGTTTCATTCCGTGTTCACGCCCAATTCCGAGATTATAATGCGGGCGTATAAGGATAATGAGTTTTGCGGACTTTTGAATAACGCGTCGCTTCTGACAGCCGACGGCATAGGAGTTGTCTATGCCTCAAGAATACTGAAAAAGCCTATATCGGAGCGTGCGGCGGGCTATGACATAGCATGCGGGGCGCTTGACAGAATGCGCGGTACCGGCCATAAGCTGTTTTTGTTCGGAGGTAAGCCGGGAGTGGCGGAGGAAGCAAAGAAAAAGCTTGAGGAGCGGTATCCCGGGCTTGATATTGTCGGAACGCGCAGCGGCTACTTTAAGCCTGACGAGGAGAAAGGTATAGTTGACGATATAAACAGCTCCGGCGCGGACATAGTATTCGTGTGTCTGGGAGCGCCTAAGCAGGAGCGGTGGATTGACCGTCATAAGGACGAGCTGAGGGTTAAGGTCGCGATGGGGATAGGCGGCAGCCTTGACGTATTTGCCGGACGAGTGAACAGAGCGCCCGAATTTTTCCGTAAAACCGGTTTGGAGTGGTTTTACCGTCTGTGCAAGGAGCCGTGGCGCGCGGGCAGAATGATGGAGCTGCCGCGATTTGCGATGACCGTTTTGGTAAAGGGCAGGAAATACAAACAGAATTAAGGAGAAAATATGGGTAAGCTTATTGTAATAGACGGCGTTGACGCGAGCGGCAAGGAAACGCAGACAAGGCTTTTGCTGGAAAGGCTTGAATCAAAGGGGAAAAAAGTTAAAATGGTATCGTTTCCCGCATATGACAATCCCTCCTCGACGCTTGTGCGTATGTACCTGAACGGTGATTTTGGCAAAAACCCGTCCGATGTGAATGCGTACGCGACGTCGACGCTTTTTGCCGTCGACCGTTTTGCGACGTACAGAACCGCGTGGGGAAAGGATTACAGAGGCGGAACTATTATTCTCGCGGACAGATATGTGTCGTCAAACCTTATTCATCAGGCCGGTAAAATAGACGACGCGGCGGAAAAAAATAAATTCCTCACATGGCTTGACGACCTGGAATATAATATATACGGTCTGCCCCGGCCCGACAAGACGCTTTTTCTTGACATGCCGCCTCGATACGGAGCGCGGCTGATGCGCGGCAGACTGAATAAGGCGAACGGCGAAAGCCGTAAGGACATACACGAAAGCGACATAGAATATCTGGAGGAGAGCTATCGGAACGCTGTCTTTGTGGCGGAGAAATTCGGCTGGGAGCGCGTATCCTGCGTAAAAAATGAAAAAATCAGAGCTGTTGAGGAAATCCACGAGGATATATACGCTGTCATAAAGGAGCTGATATAATGAAAAAAACAACGGCGCTTATTATACTTGCGGCGGCGTTCCTTTTCGGTATACGCGCGTATGCCGACGCCGAACCGGAAATATATATTGACGGCGAGAAGCTTTTATGCGGCGCCTCGCCGGTCAATATTGACGGACGCGTGCTTGTGCCGGTAAGAGCGATTTTCGAAGCGCTTGGCGCCGATGTCACGTGGAACGGCGAGGCGAAAATGGTCAGAGCCGAGCGTGACGGCGAGCTTGTTTTACTCACCGTAGACGAAAACGAGATGCCTGTCGGAGTTTATAACGCGGACGGAAAAGCGGTGTGGGCGGACAGAATATATCTTGACGTGCCGGCGCGGCTTATAAACGACCGTACATATGTTCCGGTACGCGCGGTATCTGAAGCGTTTCGCGCGAGTGTGGAATGGGACGGCGCAAATAATGCTGTAATAATTGACAGCTGCCCCGCATCCGACGGTACGGTGTATTATTCCTCGGACGCTGATTATCAGGCGCTGTACATTATAGGCGCGAACGGGCAGGGGAGGCGAAAAATCACAGACAGAGGCGTAAGCGGACTGGAGCTGTACGGAGGATACGTGTACTATGCGGACAGGGAAACAAAGCTTTTGTACAGAGCGAGCGAGATAAGCGGCGAGGAAAATATAATTGACAGACCTGTAAATAAAATTGCCATAGAGGACGGATGGATTTATTATCAGCTTTGCGACGGCGAAGAGAATAAGGGCGCCGTATACCGTCTTGATATTGAAAGCGGGGAGACGGTGCGGCTTACGGAGGAGAGCGTACGTTACCCTCAAAAATACAGGAATTATATATATTATAATCTTGACGGCGATAACGATATGCACGCTCTCTCAATAGACAGCGGCGAGGAATACAGCATGAATTTGCATGATGACGGTACAAAGCTGTACCCGTTTAACTGTATGTTTTTCGGCGACCATATACTGATTTCCGATGGTTCAAAATTCGGTAATATTGTCCGTCTTGACCTCGACGGCTCAAATGAGAAAATGCTCACGCAGGTTAATTCGCGCATAACGGAAAATCAGTATACAGACGGCAAAATAGTGTATGTGCGTTCGGATGACGGACAGGATATATACTGTGTAAACATAGACGGCGGCGATAATCATATCGTGGTAGACGGCAGCCCGTCATGGATAGACGTCACCGTACTCGCACAGTACGGCGACATGATATATTATAAAAACACTCCGCGGGACGAGGTTTACAGAATACGCCTGGACGGCAGCGGAAACGAATACATATGCTACGGCGAGAGTATCAAGCTGTACAATGATACTCTGATTACAAGCTACAACGGACTTTTTATCGCAAATCCGGACGGCAGCGACATACATCGTATATATTCGTCCGCCGTTTCGAGCTACGGCGTTATAAACGGCAGGATATTCCTGAAAAACAAAGCGAGCGGCTCGCTCGCGTCGGTGGACTTTGACGGCAATGTGACAAAGATAACCAACGAGGCCGTAGGCGAGTGGGTAATGAATTAAAAACGCATAACTGTAAATAAGGGCGAAAAGACATGTTTTATGCCTTTTTGCTTTTTTGTGCCGCGGCGGGTAGGGAATACTTACTGCATCCGATAAAAATTTTCAATAAATTTTAAAAATTTTGAAAAAAACGCTTGACAAAGTTCGTCTACTATGATAGACTGTATACGTCGACAAAAGTAGATATGGAATGGAGGTATTTTTATGTCGGTAAAAAAGATTAACATTAGTGAAGGCGAGCTTGAAATAATGAAAGCAATCTGGAAGTCGGGCGAGCCGATAGGCTCGGCGGCGATAGGTAAGGCGGTTGAAGACAAGGGCTGGAAGCGTACCACTATCGCGACATTTTTGGCAAGGCTTGTTGAGAAGGGCGCGCTTCAAACCGAAAGACGCGGCAGGGCGCTTTACTACACACCTATTCTGACAGCCGCCGATTATAGAAAAACGCGGGTTAAGAGCTTTGTAAAGAATGTATTTGACGGCTCAGCGCGTGATTTGGTAGCGTCATTGTTTGAGGAAAAGGCATTGTCGGACAGCGATATTGAGGAATTGAGGTCGATTTTTACGGAGGAATAGGCTATGCTTGATGAAATGTTTAAGGCAATCATAGCAACAACGCTTGCGGGTTCAGCTCTTGCCGTTGTAATCACATTGTTAAAGCCTGTTACAAAAAAGTTTTTCGGCTATTCATGGCATTATTATATATGGCTTGCGGCGCTTTTGGTAATGATATTGCCTGTTCGGTTTACACTGCCGCAAAGCAGTTCAAATATCCCTGCCCAAAATACTCAAACGGTGCAGACAGATCAAATAACGACTCAGCCGTATATCGCGGAGGCGGGGCAGAACGTAAATACGGCAAACACAATAACGGCGGCACGGAAAGCGACGGATTTTATCGGACCGATAATCGCTGACCGCATGGATTACTTAAGCATAATATGGCTTTTGGGAGTAATACTGACGCTTGTCATAAACATCGGCGGATATATCGGGCTGATAGTAAAAATACATAAAAATTCCGTTGTTATATACGGTCCCAAAGCGCTAAATTACGCCAACAGAAAAATCACGATGCGAAAGGGCAAGGATTTATCCTCGCCGTTTATGCTCGGCGTGTTCCATCCTACGCTTGTATTGCCGGATAGGGAATTAAGCGGGGAGCAGCTGCGCAATATCCTGCTGCATGAAATGACGCATTTTCACAGAAAGGATATTTTGTATAAATGGCTTGCCGCAGCTGTACGGTGCGTACACTGGTTCAATCCGATCGCGTATTACATGGTAAGACAGATAAATACGGAATGTGAGATTTCCTGCGATTTATCGGTAGTGAGCCGCATGAGCGGTGACGAGCGGATGAGCTATATAAACACAATTCTTTCACTGGTTTCAGGCTATAAGGTAAAAAGGGTACCGCTTACCGCTCAGATGGCGAGCGGTAAAAAGGCTTTGAAACGGAGGTTTATAATGATTAAGAATGTAAAAAGGACAAGCGGATATATGTCTGTTATATCCTGCGTCAGCGCGGCCGCAATGCTCGCGTCAGCAGTGTTCGCCGGCGGTTTGCTGTGCGGCTGCGTTAACAGCGGCAAAGACATCGGTATGAATAATACCGTACAAGAGCAGAGTGACCAAATCAAAAATTTAAAACAGCTATACACGGAATTATACGATATTCAAGACGGACAATACGTTTGTCAGACGGATGATTTTTGCATAGCGCTTCCCGATAATATTGAATTAGAGGAATATGACCTTATCGGCAGCGCAACGAACGATATTGAAAAGCTGTGGAATGTAAACATGCTTTCAAACGGAGAAATATCGATACAAATTCAAAATAGAGTTATAGATATTCCTGAAAGCGAGGAAGTATTGGAGCGGAGATTTGCCGATAATCATGAGAAAAATGAAAATCCTTACAGCACAGGCGAATATAAAATTACTTATTTTATGAAAAATCTGTATCCTGATTTTCCGC
>CAZWMB010000072.1:0-1279 GCA_964634635.1 uncultured Lachnospiraceae bacterium | reverse complement strand
TGATTTTCCGCGCTCATTTTCTGTTCGGGCAAATGGGAGCGGGACACGGACACAAGAATAATCACGGTTGAATAAAGCATATAAAAGCGGATAATACGTTATTTTTACGTATGTAATAACATTGTAAATAATCAAAACGCTTATATGCAAATTGTGGATGATATTCCGATGAATAGTTCGCTTTTTGAACGTTTGGTATTAAATTCGAGAGCTGAATCAGAAAATAAACAAAGACTTTTTGACATTTATGGTAATGACTATATGAATGCCAATGTTTCAGAACATTTAGTTAAAGCTCAAAAACATTGAATATAAAATAAATAAATTTTATAATAAACAAAAGTGACATATACGGAGGAAAAAATAATGATAACTATAGAAGAATATCTTTTAGAAGTATACAAAGACTTTAAAGAATATGTAAAGAATACAGATACAGAAAATTTGTGCCTGTTAAAAAGGCTTAATTATCAAGCAGGACAGGTTCCGGACTATACAGATGTACATATTCAGCAATATTATTTGCTGAGATATGCTTTTTCGTATGCATTTGAATATAAACAGATGTTTTTGGAAGTGTTAGAAAAAACAACATATGAAGATGAAATTTTATTAACATCTATAGGCTGCGGGAATATGATAGACTATTGGTCTTTAGTTGAGGCGTTGTCGAAATTTGTCAGCAGGAAAGTTAGTGTAAAATATACAGGGATAGATTTGATTGATTGGAATTATAAAATCGAACCGAGAAGCAGAGATAATGTAAAGTTTAAGCAGGGGAATGCATCAGAAATCCTTTGCGAATCAGATAGTTTATCTTCTGACATGTATATTTTCCCGAAGTCTATAAGTGAGTTTAGCGATGCAGAGTTCAAGAAGATTTGTGACGTTTTTAGGGATAGAACATTTTTAAAAGATACAATTTATGTTTTAATTTCACTTCGAACTAATGATGGTAGTATGGACAGAGATATGGACCGAAGCGATGAAATCATATCAGCGTTAACTAAAAGTGGTTTTAAAACGAAAGATAAAGCTCGTAGGTATACACATTTTCAAGATGAGGATAAAGGGATTAAAGCGTTAGATTGCGCATTTGACTATCCAGATGAGGCAATTAAATTGCTAAAATCTTTGTATAGAGAATGTAATAAATACGAAGAATGTAACGATAATTGTAAAACTTATCTCAATAGATGGCCAATATTGAAATTAAAGAATGTTCGTTATCAGATATTAACTTTTTATAGAGAGGATTAGTTATGATATTAAGTGTCAG
>CAZWMB010000071.1:0-6839 GCA_964634635.1 uncultured Lachnospiraceae bacterium | reverse complement strand
AATATAGATTACGTTTCTATCGGAAAAAGAATTAAAAATGCTCGTAAAAAACAGCATCTTACACAAGAAAAATTAGCTGAAATAGCTGATATTTCAATACCCTATCTTAGTAATATAGAAAATGCTAATACAAGTGTTGGATTGAATGTTCTTCTCAGTATTGCTAACGCTCTAAATGTATCATTAGACGAACTATGCTGTGATAACTTAATGTCTGCTGAAAACATATATAAAAATACTTTGACGGATTTGATAAAAGACTGCTCAAACTACGAATTAAGAATTATAGAAAATATGGTTCGTGAACTTATAAAATCATTAAGGGAATGTGAGAAAATGAAAAATCAACTATAAGACTGTATTTTTCCATCTTACAATATAATTTCAATGCAAATCACTTATAATACGGACGTCAATCGTCGTCGCCGCCGACTCTGCCGCCCGAATGAATACAAAAAAATATTAATTAATGTCAATATCTGCAAATAGATAATAAGGTAAAAAACAGCGTAAAACCTAAGGTTCTACGCTGCAGACTGTAGACAAACAGGCTATGCAGCGATAAGGGCATAGCCTGTTTTATTCATACAGAGCCAATTTTTCAAATATAGCGCAAAACAACGCAGTAAGCGACTGCTTTTCCGTTCCCAACGCGGCCATACTGCGCTTGTGGTACAAGATTAAACGCTGCTGTAAAATATATAATCGCAATTCCCAAAATACCTCCAATGCCCGCCTTATTTCCGAACGGTTTTCAGAAATCGACCTGTTAATTTACAGCTCGTTTAAAGCAGTGCAATCAGCGGTATCATTTTTTATTTATAGATTATATAAATATATACAGAACGATTTTCAGGGGGGAGATAAAATTGATAACCTTAGACAGCTTGCATATAGGAGAGTCCGCCGTTATCGGCGAGGTAGGCGGAGCGGGAGCGCTGCGGCAGCATTTTCTTGACATGGGTATTATACCGGGCGCGCAGGTCACGCTCGAAAAGACGGCGCCGATGGGCGACCCGATGGAGCTTGTAATACACGGCTATCAGCTTACGCTGCGGCTGGAGGACGCGAAAAAAATAGGAGTTGACGCCGTTTTCATTATGAAAGATACGCCGGATACGGCAGGATGCGGTAAATTAAAAAAATCAGAGCGTCCGGGTCTTGGAGGGGGAGGGCGCTATCATACCCGTGCAGCTGAAAATCCGCTGCCGGAGGGAAGTACGATTACCTTCGCTCTCGCCGGCAATCAGAACTGCGGAAAAACGACGCTGTTCAATCAGCTTACAGGCTCCAACCGGCATGCGGGTAATTTCCCCGGAGTTACGGTGGACAGGAAAAGCGGGGTCATAAAAGGCTATCCAAATACCGAGATAACGGACCTTCCGGGTATATATTCAATGTCCCCGTACAGCAGCGAGGAGATTGTCACGCGACAGTTTATAACAAACGAAAAGCCGGCGGGTATTATCAACATAGTTGACGCGACAAATATAGAGAGAAATCTGTACCTGACCATGCAGCTTATGGAGCTTGACGTGCCGATGGTTCTCGCGCTGAATATGATGGATGAGGTGCGCGAGAACGGCGGTACAATAAATACAGATGAAATGGAAAAGGCTCTCGGCATACCGGTCATACCCATATCCGCGTCAAGGAACGAGGGTGTAGACGAGCTTGTACGTAACGCTATACACGCGGCGAAGTACCGGGAAAAACCGGGACGTGTGGATTTTTGCGGCGAGGGCGCGAACGGCGGCGCGGTACACAGGTGCATACACGGAATAACGCAATTGATTTCCGACCGCGCACAGGCGGCTGATATACCGGTACGCTTTGCCGCGACAAAGCTTGCGGAGGGCGATAAGCGAGTCATGGACGCGCTCAGACCGGCGCCAAACGAGCGTGAAATGCTTGAGCGTATAATATGCCGGATGGAGAAGGAAAGAGGACTTGACCGAGCCGCGGCGATTGCCTCCATGCGTTTTTCATTTATACGGAAACTTGCCGCGCGCACGGTAGTAAAGCCGCGTGAGAGTAAAGAGAGGGTCAGGAGCAGAAAAATCGACCGCGTCCTCACAGGCAGGTACACCGCCGTTCCGGCGTTCATAATTATTATGCTGCTGGTATTTTACCTGACCTTTAACGTGATAGGGGCGTCGCTGCAAACGCTGCTTGAAATGCTGACAGGCTTTGTAACGCGGGCGGCGGATGCGGCGCTTACAGCGCTGGACGTTAACAGGGTTGTACATTCTTTGGTGATTGACGGAATATTTACGGGCGTCGGCAGCGTTCTTAGCTTTCTGCCTGTTATAGTGACGCTGTTTTTCTTTCTCTCACTCCTGGAGGATACGGGATACATGGCGCGTATCGCGTTTGTAATGGATAAGCTGCTGAGGAAAATCGGACTGTCGGGCAGGAGTATTGTACCGATGCTTATAGGCTTTGGCTGTACCGTACCCGGGGTCATGGCGAGCCGTACTCTGCCGTCCGAGCGCGACAGGCGCATGACGGTACTGCTGACGCCGTTTATGAGCTGTTCCGCAAAGCTGCCGATTTACGGCTTTTTTACCGCCGCGTTTTTTCCAAAGCACGGCGGACCGATTATGGCGGCGCTGTACTTTATAGGTATCGCCGTGGGAATTTTACTTGCGCTGATAAGTAAAAACTTAACGCTGCACGGCGAGGCGGCGCCGTTTGTAATGGAGCTGCCGAATTACAGAATACCGGGAGTGAAAAACGTGGCGCGGCTCTTGCGGGAGAAGGCTAAGGACTTTATGCTGAGGGCGTTTACTGTTATATTTGTCGCCACTGTTGTAATATGGTTTCTGCAAACCTTTGATTTACATATGTCGCCGGCGTCCGACTCCGAAAATAGCATACTGTCGGCGCTTGCCGGATTTACAGCGCCCCTGTTCAAGCCGCTGGGCTTTGGCGACTGGCGCGTATCGGCGGCTCTGATTACAGGGTTTATCGCAAAGGAAAGCGTTGTATCAACCCTTTTGGTGTTGTTCGGAAACGACATACATACGTGCTTTACACGGCTTACTGTAATACCCTTGCTTATATTCTGTTTGCTGTACACGCCCTGCGTTGCGGCGATTGCGGCCGTAAAGCGTGAGCTTGGCGGTAAATGGGCGGTGGGGGTGGTGGCGGGACAGTGCGCGATAGCGTGGCTGTGCGCGTTGATAGTCAGAATTATCATATTGATATTCATTTAAGACAACCCGGCCCGTCTGCGGGTAGAAAATTTTGCAGTGAAAAAAACGCAGTATAATTACCGCGTTTTTATGCGCCGCTTTTGCCGCGCGTTTTTTCTTATAGGAGATTGCTCGCGGCATGAGCGATTTTGCTTATTCCGAAAAATATGCCCTCAGGAGTACCGCGCTTTAGGAGGCGTATTTAATACCGGCGTATCATCGGCTTTCATAAAAGCTCATGCCAGCAGGTGATGTACCGGTCGGCGGTCTTTTTCAGTATTTCCGTTTCATCAATATTGGTTGGGTCAAAAATCGCGCAGGTTTTAAAGCCGCCCTTTTTCGCTCCCTCGATACCCTTCCTTATATCCTCGTACACAACACATTCCTCCGGCGGTATGCCTATACGCTTCGCCGCCAGCAGATACACGTCGGGGTGCGACTTGTCCACGCCGACCTCCTCCGAGAACGCGTATGCGTCTATACAGTCCAGCACGCCGAGACGCGCGAATGCTTTCCGGCACAGCTCTTTAAAGCCGGACGTCGCGACAGCGATTTTAATTCCGCCGTTCTTTAAATTGCGCAAGTATTCACCGGCGCCGTCTTTGAGAGGAATGGTTTCGGCGTAAGCGATACCGGCCATGTATTTCAGCCTTTCGGAAATCTCGGCGGGGGACATGTCAATGCCCAGACGGCGTTTCATAAGCGGAATTGAAGCTTCAAGCGTCATATCATAATATTCAAGCGCCTCGCTGTCGCTGAGCGTCTGACCGCACTCTTTAAAGAAATCAATAAGCACGTCCCACCATACGGTCATGGAATCAAGCAGTGTGCCGTCAACGTCAAATATCGCGCCGCGCATTAAATCACCCCGATGCTTATTATATCCGCCGCTGCGCTTTTTTAATCCGATCAGCATCTGTACAGCAGCCCGTTCATCAAATCGTCGAGCGCCATTTTCTTTGCTTTGTTGTGCAGCTTTTTACCTGTCTGGTTCAGCGGTATCTCGGCAATGAATTTATAATAGCGCGGACGCTTATAGTTGGCGAGCAGAGGACTGTCCTTACAGAACCGGTCAAGCTCGTCGTACGTAAGCGAGTCGTCCGCCTTGACGATATACGCCGTTACAAGCTCGCCCCGCGCCTTGTCGGGTACGGACGTGACAATACAGTCCGATACCTTGTCAAAGCTGTTCAATACCTCCTCAACCTGCGTAGGATAGATATTTTCGCCGGAGGATATAATCATGTCGTCCTTGCGTCCTCTTATGCTGATATACTTGTTTTTATCCCATGTGCCAAGATCGCCGGTGTACGCGTAGCCTCTGTAAAATTTATTTTTTGTTTCCTCGTCGTTATTGAAGTAGCAGTACGAGGACTTGGCGGAGGTTTTTATAATTACTTCGCCAACCTCAATACCGTCGGTTGCCGCCTCGTCGTCAGGCTCGGCGCGCCTGTTGGGGTAGGATTTTACAACGCGTACCTCGTCGTCAAGGCAGGAGCCGCCTGCGGTACCCGCCATTTCAGGCAGGTCAAACGGACGCAGGAAGGTGTTCCAGAAGGTTTCGGTGGTACCGTAGCCGTTGAAAATATTCGGAGTAAGCACTTTCTGATACCTGATACACGCCGCTCTTTCCAGGGGACTTCCCATTGTGACAATACCCCTAAGAGAGCTTAAATCACGAAGCTGCTTTTCCTGCTCGATTGTCAGTCTTTCCAGTACCGTGGGAACGCCTATAACAAAGGTGATTTTGTATTTTTCAATGTATTTCAGGCATATCTCCGGCTCGAACTTCGGCAGGATAACCATTGTCGCGCCGACATAGAAGGTTGGAGCGGGACCCGCGCAGTGCAGACCGCCGCGATGGAACCACGGAGTGGTATTCATTGTTATGTCATGCAGGTTCAAAGGAAAATGTATGGCAACGTCGTGCGAGGACAGTACTTCGTTTATACTTGTGATAGGCACGCCCTTTTGTCTGCCGGTAGTACCGGAGGTGTACATACGTGTTGTTTCGTCGTAAATATTGTGCTTATATTCAATAACCGGTTCGGTATCAGCGTTTTCCGCGATATATTTATCAAAGGACACATACCAGTCGGAGTCGCTGTCCGCGCCCACCGCTATAAGACGCTTGGGATTGTGTTTCGCTATGGACAGAGCTTGTTTTATAGTTTCGGAGCGCTGTGCTTCAAATATGAACATCTCCGGCATGGAGTCGTCTATATTCATGGCGATTTCACCCGCGGAAAGTCTGTAATTTATGGGACAGTTCACCGCACAGATCTTATGCGCCGCGACGTACAGAAAAGCGAATTCCGGACAATTCAGCAGCTGGTACATAATAACGCTGCCCTTTTTTATCTTGTCGGCAAGAAAAGAATTGGACAGCTTGTTTACGGTATTGTTGAACTGTTTATATGTCCAGCTCTGATCGGTCAGCGGAGAAATCATAGCGGTACGATCGCCGTAACGGTATACGTTGCGCATAAAACCCGCAATCCATGTGTATTCCTCCTCAAAAATGTTTTTAAAATTGTCAAAATTAGCTTGTAGAGAGGCATTTGCATCAGACAATAAAATCATCTCCCTTGTATTTTTAAGTATAACCCTATATTACACCAAATTTAACTAAAAGTCAATCAATATTAAATTATGGGGGTGGACAATGGCGCATATTAAAGAAAGTCCAGCGCTGAAAACGGCAGTTCACCCTTTGGTCGTTTCAATCGATAGTTATATTTAGCAATGCCAACACGATTGTAAGCGCACACAAAAACATACACAAGCGCCCTGAGTGTCTCCAAGCTTCGTAGAAAACATCGGCTTCCCCTTCCCGGAAAAATAGACAGAGAAAAGGTTCAAAAAACAGAATGAATTGCAGTTATTCGTTGTTTTTCTCGTTATTGCTTCAGGCGGCGGCTTTTTCCCGGCATAATCTCTCAAACATATTCGGCGCAAGCCGGCCAATCCCCGAATGTGGACGCACGGTGTTGTAAAACGTCTCAAGCTTATTCAAACAAACAGTGAACAAGTGTTAGTTTGATTAGATATAATTATGTCAGCGCAAGGAACAGTAATACGTCATCCGGTAAAATGACAATATAAAGCATAAAATGTCAGGAAAATAAATCCGAACCGATGTAAAATACAGGTATACGGAGAGGTGAGATACTATGGATTGGATAAGCGGCCTGCAGCGCGCGCTGGACTATATCGAGGAAAACATCACGGAGCCTATAGATTACGCCGAGGCGGCGAAAAGAGCCTACTCGTCAAGCTTTCATTTTCAGCGGGTTTTCGGCATAATCTGCGGCTATACCTTGGGCGACTATATACGGTTTCGCAGGCTTTCGCTTGCCGGCAGCGAGCTTGCGTCCTCAGGCGCTAAGGTGATTGACGTCGCGTTAAAATACGGCTACGACACTCCCGAAAGCTTTTCCCGCGCGTTTACCCGATTTCACGGCGTTACGCCCATGCAGGCAAAAAACGGCGCGACGCTCAAATCCTTTTCCCGTCTTTCCGTAAAACTTATTTTAAACGGAGGTTCGGTTATGAATTACAGAATTGAGAACAAAGACGCTTTTGAGGTGGTGGTAAGGAAAAAGAGATTTTTAAAGCAGCACGAAATCACAACTCGGGAAA
>CAZWMB010000070.1:0-7006 GCA_964634635.1 uncultured Lachnospiraceae bacterium | reverse complement strand
CAATAACGAGAAAAACAACGAATAACTGCGATTCATTCTGTTTTTTGAACCTTTTCTCTGTCTATTTTTCCGGAAAGAGGACATTCGCGCTCCACTCCGCGAGTATATTTTCACATAAAGCGAGAACCTTCTTTGCTTGCGGCGTGACGGCTCTTCCGTTTATGTATTTTGATAATACAGATGAGTCAAGCCGCGGATAACCGCGCTTACGTACCTCATCTAATAGGTCTACCTGCTTTTTGTTAAGCTCAAGCAACCTGCTTTTTATGCTCATATGCGTAACCTCCCTCGATAAGAAAGATAAAATTGTAAATATAAATTTTAATTAATAATTTGTTGAATTTAATTATACAATTTAAAATATGTAAACAAATAGCAATTATATATGGACTAATCCGCGTAAACGTGGTATAATATATAAGACAGTAAACTAACGGAGGTAGTATGTATGACAGATAAAGAATTATTTAAGGAGCTTTCTTACGAAAGAAAGAATGTATACGAGAATATAAGCGACAAGGAACATGCGGAAATGCTTGCGCTGTGTGATGAGTACAGGGAATTTCTCGACGAGGGTAAGACTGAGCGCGAATGTGTGGAAAAGACGCTTAAAATGGCGCAGAGCCGCGGATTTGTGAATATGGACAAGATACCGTCGCTGAAGGCGGGGGACAAGGTTTATAAAATCAATCGCAGTAAAAATATATTCCTTGCCGTAATAGGCGGCGAGGACATTACAAACGGTATTAACCTTGTTGGAGCGCATATTGACTCGCCAAGACTTGATTTAAAGCAAAATCCGCTGTATGAGAGCAACGATATGGCGCTTTTAAAAACTCATTACTACGGCGGTATAAAAAAGTATCAGTGGACCGCCATACCGCTTTCAATTCACGGAGTTGTTTTTACGCGCGGAGGAGATAAGGTTACGCTAAATATTGGCGAAAAGGACAGCGACCCGATATTCTGCATAACTGACCTGCTCCCGCATTTAGCGAAGGATCAGATGTCAAAAAAGATGACGGACGGTATAGAGGGTGAAAATCTCAATGTGCTTATCGGGGGTATGCCGGAAAAGTCCGAGGGAGTAACGGAAAAGGTTAAATTTGCGATACTGAAGCTTTTAAACGAGAGGTATGGAATTACCGAGCGTGACTTTCTCAGCGCGGAAATCGAGATAGTACCGGCGTTCAGAGCGCGTAACGTGGGACTTGACGGGAGCTTTATAGGCGCTTACGGTCAGGACGACAGAGTATGCGCGTTTACAACCGTAAAGAGTATACTTGATATTGACGCGCCGCGCAGAACGGCGGCGGCGCTGCTTGTGGATAAGGAGGAAACAGGATCTGCCGGAAATACGGGAATGCTCAGCGCGTTCTTTGAAATGACAATGGCGGAGCTTATAGAAAAAATGACCGGACGCTGCTCAATCAGCGCATACAATAAGATGATAGCAAGCTCCGCGTGCCTCTCGTCGGATGTGGGCGCTGCGGTCGACCCTAATTATGAAAGCGTATCGGAGAAACGCAACGCAGCGTTTGCGGGATACGGCATGGCGCTTATGAAATATACCGGCTCCAGAGGCAAATCCGGCTCTTCTGACGCGTCGTCGGAATTTGTATATGAAATAGGCAAAATTTTGGACGACGACGGCGTTATATGGCAAACAAGCGAGCTTGGCAAGGTGGATCAGGGAGGAGGAGGCACAATAGCTCAGTATGTCGCAAATCTCAACATGGACGTCATAGATTGCGGCGTGCCGGTGCTTTCTATGCACTCTCCTTATGAAGTTACGGCGAAAAGCGATGTGTATATGGCGTACAGAGCCTATCTGGCATTTTATAATAACAGATAACCGCTATATTAAAATACCCCTTACGCATATGAGGCGTAAGGGGTATTTTCCGTAACGGCTTAGTGAGGCAGATAATCCGTAGGATTTACACATTCTCCGTCTTTTATAATTTCAAAATGCAGGTGGGTTTCAGTTACATTTTCGCCCTTGCAGTCGCCGAGGGCGCCAAGCGCCTCTCCCGATTTTACTTCCTTGCCAACGGTAAGGTTTTCCGTGTTTTCAAGCCCCATATATTTTGTTACAAGTCCGGCGGAATGTGACAGCACGACGTATTTACCCATGATGTCTTCCGATACCTCGTCAATCACGCCGTCCGACGCCGCCTGGACACTGCAGCCTTTGTCGGCCTTTATGTCTATACCGCCGTGTGCGCGCCAGTCGCCGAGGGCGCTGTTATAGGTCAGCGTGTCCGAGTATTCGCCGATTATATCTCCTGTTACGGGAAGTATGAACGCGGGCAGTTCTGAGGAAACGATTATTGCTGTTTCGTCCACGTCCGGATTATCGACGGCGTACTCATCAACAGGCAAAGGTTCGGATACTACCGGAATATCTGTTTCTTCCCCTGCGACGGTTTCCTCCGCGACGGTTTCCTCCGCGGGCTCGTATGTTTCCTCATCCGCCGGCGCGGGGGTCGCGAGTGCGGCGCCTGTGTAGCCGCTTACCTCGTCGGAAAATACGTCATTGCGGGTGTCCTCGGCATCAACATCGGAATTTATAACAGTTTCGGCTTTATCGGTTTGTCTTTCGGTAAAATAACCGGCTATACCTATAACCAATACACAGCAGCACAGCGCTATGTAGAAGCCCGGCAGCCTTCTTGCTTCTTTATTTTGTTCTTTACTCATATTTATTCCTCCAAAATATATTGTAGTATTTAGTATTCTTGCCGGAATTTTCTGTAATATACCTCTTTACGGCAATGAAATTTTAAGAAATGACAATTTTGGAATATATTTTATTTAATAAATATTAAAAATACTATTCCCAAAACGGTAAAAGTATAGTATAATAAAATATATATTTAAAGAAAGCAGGTGGTTGGTTGTGAGGATTGAAAAGCTGACCAAAGATAAAATAAAGGTCACTTTGACAACTACTGATTTGGTAAATCTTAATATTGACATAGACAGTCTGGAACCTGACTCAAAGGAGCTGCATACGTTTCTGTTTCATATAATGGAAACCATACGCGAGAAAACCGGCTTTAATCCGTACAGCGGGCAGGTTGTTGTAGAGGCTACCCCCTCCAATGACGGTATGTGTATACTGATAAGCCGTATTAACAACATGTCAAAAAAAATATCAAGAAAACAGTTTAACAGGGTGTCGGCTGTCAGAGCGAAAGAGAAGGCGACGGAAATAAATCATGTATTCTACTTTGATAATTTTGAGGATCTTTGTTCAGCTTTAAAGGAAACGGATAAAAATTCGCTTAAGACTGCTTGCCTGTATCAGCTTAACAATACATACTGCTTTATTATAAAACACGAGGTTGAACATGTAGCCTGTCTGAGCGTTATGTGTGAGTTTTCGGCAAAGCATACAGCGTATTCTATGCAGCCAAAGTACATAAATGAGCACGGAATTCTTGTGGCGAAGGGCGTACAGCTTGTAAATATGGCTGAAAATCTGCGTCAATTGAAATAAATACAGTAAAAAATATATAAAATTTATTAAAACTCTTGCAATAATACGTACTTGCTGATATAATGTAGTGGTATCAAAAAAAACGGAAAGGAAGAGTTAATTATGATAGATATTTTAGAAACCGTTGTATTTGCCGAGGGAGAGAATATTTCGTCTGATACTGCCACGGAAACGGGTACGGCAACGGCGGATACTGAGTCGGAGCCTCAGGCCAATCCTGTGATGAGTACTGTTGTAAGCATACTTCCCTTGGCGCTTATTATCGTACTGCTTTATTTTATGATGATAAGACCGCAGAGGAAAAAGGAAAAGGAAACAAAGAATATGATTAACGCCATGAAGGTAGGCGACAAGGTTGTAACAATAGGCGGTATCTGCGGCAAGGTCGCGAAAATCAAGGATGAGTTCGTCTTTATAGAAACCGGTAACATAGGCGCTCAGGAGGAAAAGTCTGTAATAAAGATGGAAAGAGATGCTATAAGAACGGTTGAAGCTTCAAATACAAACTAAACAATATGTTATAAAAAGAGCATCTTCCTAATATATTTATAGTAAATATATTAGGGAGGTTTTTTTATGAATATAAATCTGCGCGCTGTGCTTAAAGGCGCTGTGTTCGCTGTGCTTATTACCTTTTTAATAGCGCTTGTCCTGGCGCTGCTGTCATATTTTACGGAGGTCGGGGAGCAGATAATAACGGTAGGTATATACGCATCTGTTGTTATAGGCGTGCTGCTTGGTACAATAGCGGTTTCAAGGGCGGCGGAGCATAAGGCGCTGCTGCACGCTTTGCTTGTATGCGTACTGTATTTTGCCGTTATTGCCGTACTATCTTTTACGGTAAACGGCAGCCTAAATGTGAACAATCATTTTATGATAGCCGCCGGAATGGCGCTTGCGTCGGGTTTTTTGGGCTGTATAATAGGTAAATAGCAGTAGCCTTGAAATAAAGCGGCGATATCAGATAAATTACAGCGTGGACATTACATTTTCGCTAATAATTTTCGCTAATAGAAGTAAATTCGTAAATAAATTCGTAAATTTACAGAAAAAATTACAAAACCCCCTTTTCAAGTAATAAAAAATATGATATAATATTTCTATTAAATATGGAAGAGGAGGAAATTTGTTATGAAACATGTGCAAACCTTAAATAACGCCAATCTTAAAGACAGCGCAAGGCACGGCGGCTGCGGCGAATGTCAGACATCATGCCAGTCCGCCTGCAAGACCTCGTGTACAGTCGCTAATCAGAAGTGTGAACAAGCCAACTAATAAGCAAATCATCGGCTGCTTAGTCGGTGATTTTGCTTATTTGACGGTGTGATAAAATTATTATAGGAGTAAAAAAGTGATACATAAGTATAAACAGCTTGGAATGAATATTGTCATGGACGTATATTCCGGAGCGGTGCATATTGCGGACGAGCTGATATATGACATGCTTGACTATATGCTTGAACCGTTTATACCGGAAAATGCATGCCCTGATTACATCAAAAACGGACTTGCCGGACGGTATTTGCAGGAGGATATAGAGGAGGGCTATGCGGAAATCTGCGGTCTTTATAAAGAGGGACAGATTTTTTCCGAAGATTGTTATAAGAGCATAGCCGAGAATTGGAATAAGAATTCGGTTGTCAAGGCTCTGTGTCTGCATGTCGCGCATGATTGTAATTTAAGGTGTAAATATTGTTTCGCGGATACGGGCGTGTTTCACGGAAACAGGGGTCTTATGAGCGCCGAGACAGGTAGGAAAGCAATAGATTTTGTCATAGCTAACAGCGGAGATCGCAGAAACATTGAAATTGACTATTTTGGCGGAGAGCCGCTTATGAATTTTGATATCGTTAAGGAAATAACGGAGTATGCCAAGGAGCAGGGAAAGCTCCATGATAAAAACTTCCGTTTTACAGTCACAACTAACGGCGTCTTGCTTAATGATAAAATAAAGGAATATATCAATGAAAATATGTCAAACGTGGTTTTAAGCATTGACGGCACAAAGGAAACGAATGACCGTATGCGCTGTCGTGTTGACGGCAGCGGTTCGTACGATGATATAGTTCCTAAATTTTTGGATATTGCCAAAAGCCGTCATCAGGATAATTATTATGTGCGCGGTACCTTTACGGCATATAATACCGATTTTGCCAAGGATGTAATCCATTTGGCGGATCTCGGCTTCAAACAGACAAGCGTAGAGCCTGTTGTAGCTCCGCAAAGTGAGGACTATGCTCTTACGGATGAGCATATTGAGAAAGTGTCTGAGGAATATGACAAGCTTACTGAGGAATATATAAAACGTTATGATGAAGGCAGGGGATTTAATTTTTTCCATTTCATGGTAGACCTTGAGCGGGGACCGTGCGCCATTAAACGTTTATCGGGCTGCGGCGCGGGTCACGAGTACTTGGCTGTCGCCGCCAACGGCGATATATATCCTTGCCATCAGTTTGTGGGAAATACGGACTTCCTTATGGGAAATGTAAGGAACGGCAAAATAGACAGGGAAATAGAGCAAAAATTTGAGAAGTCGAATATTTATACAAAGGAAAAATGCGCTGACTGTTTTGCAAAGTTTTATTGCAGCGGCGGATGCAGCGCCAACGCATATAACTTTAATGGAGATATAAATAAACCGTATGAGCTGGCATGTGAATTTGAAAAAAAACGTCTTGAATGTGCAATAGCGATAGAGGCGTACAAAAAATTAAAATAAGGAGGACGCTAATATGATACACAAAGGCTTTAAGATGAAACTGTACAAAGGCATGGAGGCGGAGTACGAAAAGCGCCATAATGAGCTTTGGCCGGAAATGAAGGACATGATTCATGAGCATGGCGGAAAAAATTACTCAATTTATCTTGATAAGGAAACCCTGACTTTGTTTGGTTACATTGAGATTGAGGATGAGGAGCTGTGGGCAAAAGGCGCTGATACGGCAATCAACAGAAAATGGTGGGATTTTATGGAGGATATAATGGAAACAAATCCCGACAACAGTCCGGTGTCTGTTGATTTGGATTTACTTTTCCATCTTGATTGACATATAATTGAAAAAGAGCTGAAATGCGTAAATTTTCGGCTCTTTTTTGAATACTTGTATCGGTATAAGAATATTTAAAAAATTTTTAAATATGTATTGCTTTTTTGTTATTTTTTTGATATAATACACAAGTCGGGCGGATATGGCGGAATTGGCAGACGCGCTAGATTCAGGTTCTAGTGAAGGTTTCTTCATGCAGGTTCAAGTCCTGTTATCCGCACCAAAAAGCTCACAGACCGCATAGTTATGCGGTCTGTTCTTCTATATACACGTTTTTTACACGATTTTGTTAAGGATTTCAACAGCTTTTTTCCTTCTCGCGAGGGTATAAGTGAGAAGTGTCCCCTTCCCGGAAAAATAGACAGAAAAAAGGTTCAAAAAACAGAATGAATCGCAGTTATTCGTTGTTTTTCTCGTTATTGCTTCAGGCGGCGGCTTTTTCACGGCATAA
>CAZWMB010000069.1:0-7095 GCA_964634635.1 uncultured Lachnospiraceae bacterium | reverse complement strand
TATTACCGAACGCCATCATCTGCACGTTGACCGCCGTACCCCATGAATACGGAATATCGTTGTCGCGGCGGTAAACGTTTGCTCTGGGGTTGTCCCATGAACGAAAGACCGCCTTTACGGCGCCCATGAGCTGCTCCTTCGGGTCTGTCGGGAAGTCCCGGCCGATTTTAGCCTTATATTCAGCCTTGAACTGCGACGCAAGCTCCTTCAGGTCGTCGGCGGTAAGCTCAACGTCCTGAGTAACGCCCTTCTTTTCCTTCATTTCATCTATAAGCTGCTCAAAATATTTCTTACCGACTTCCATAACAACGTCGGAATACATTTGAATAAATCTTCTGTAGCAGTCCCATGCCCAGCGCGGGTTTCCGGACTTATTCGCCATAAACTCAACAACGTCCTCGTTGATACCGAGGTTCAGAATTGTGTCCATCATACCGGGCATTGACGCGCGCGCGCCGCTGCGTACCGATACAAGGAGCGGGTTTTCTTTATCGCCGAATTTTTTACCGGTGATTTCCTCCATCTTAACGATATGCTCGTTAATCTGCGCTTGGATTTCATCGTTTATTGCTTTGCCGTCCTCATAATACTGAGTACAAGCCTCTGTTGAGATTGTAAAGCCCTGAGGTACAGGCAGACCAAGATTTGTCATCTCGGCAAGGTTTGCGCCCTTGCCGCCCAAAAGCTCTCTCATGTTTGCATTACCCTCCGTAAAAAGGTAAACATACTTTTTTGCCATTGGAATCTCCTCCTGTGTTATATTTTAAAGACGGCGTAAAAACGCCCATATGTTAATTATACCATAAATAAGAAAAATGTCTACCGAAATGTTGAAATTTACATGAAATTTTTTTATTTGATGTTTCATTTGTTTTTTACAATTGTCTTTATTTTTCAGCGCGGTTTTTAATTAAAACTGTGGACAAAAACAAGCAAGTATGATAAAATTTAAAATAATACTAAACGCTTGGGGGGCTTACAATGGAGGAAATGTACATTACCGTAACAGGTTTTTCAAAATACTATCAAAAAACACCGTTTAAGATAGGAAACGTCCTCATCTGCGAAAAAGACCCGGGAAATAAGTACGATTCCGAGGCGATTACCGTACGTCTGCCGTTTCTCGGAACTGTCGGGTTTGTGGGAAACCGCGCGGCAACAATAGCAATAGGAACCATGAGCGCCGGACGTATTTACGACAAGGTGAATGATAAATTCTACGCGCGGGTTTTGTTCGTAACACAGAGCAAGGTAATCTGCCGCGTTGAACAGGGCAGCGGCGACCTGCTTGAACAGGAAATAACAAAACAGATGCTGGAAAATGAGTCGGAATTTGAAGGGTTAAAGGCTTGATTAATAATATGAAGGTTGTAATTGATTTTTTAAACAAAAGTACCTTTGGTAAAGCGTATATCAAAAAAATCGCGGACAAGACAAAAAAAATTAAAGTCGGCGAGGTATGTATTGTTCTCGTCGTGTTTTTACTTGCCGGAATTGTAATTGTTCCGTCGCTTGTACGCTGCGCGTCAAACAGCGACAAGACTAAATGCTCCGAGCATATGTCGGTATTGATAAACGAGCTGTCGGTTATCCTCGCGAAGGAGGAAACGACGGGAGATACATATTTTCACGACCTTATAAGCTGCGGCAACTACCAAAAGCTTATCGGGGCTGTCAGCGACAGAGTCGGCATGGGAAAACGTTTTCCGTCATCCGATTACTATATTATACCGGGCGACGAAACCTTGACGCTTATGTGCCGTAAGCACTCGGATATATCAACGAAAACCGTCAGGTTCTCTCTTATGAAGGAAGTAAATAATGTTGAAATTGCGGAAAAACCTCAGATAAGCGAGAGAATCCTGTACTTGACGGTCAGCGGTCCCGACACCTATTATGAGGGCGACGCGCTGGACAGCGCGCATCCGGATAAAATGGTATTCCGCGGCAGAGAGGTTGACGACGTTATAAACAATCTTACCGTAACGGCAATATACGAGGGCGGAGTACAGAAAACGCTTGACCGCAGTCAGTACACGGTCACGGCGGACAATCTGAACATGTCAAAATCCGGACAGGCAAGGCTTACTGTAAAATCCAACTCACTCTCGCTGTGGGACAACAGCGCGTACGCCGCGTTTATAATAAGTATTATCGGCGAGGACGACGTCGCTCCGCTTATTGTCGACGGAGGAGACGAGGGTAAATTCGAGCTTGCGGCGTGGAGCTGGAGCGATTACCTTGAGGAGGCGGCCGGCGAGGACGGCGGCAAGGATTTTGACGCGTCGATTATCCGCTACGAGGGTATATACTATTACTATCCTGACGGTCTGCATATTACAAACAGCAATAAAAACGACAATCCCCTTATCTATGCGCTCGATGTGGACGACCATTCAAAAGCGGCTTACTGCATACGCTTTTACAATGACACGCCCGTAGACAAAAATACGGAGGAGAATACTCTCCACGCCGGCAATGTCAAGGTTGAAAACGAGCTTATATACATATGGCAGGAGCAGCCCAGCAAGGAGCTGGATAAGGGCTGGATAAGGGTATACTGCGAGCTGAGCAAATATTAAAAAATATAAAAGCGATATTTTTTGATATTATTTATAAATTCATCCGTATATGATGTAATTATTCCGCCGCATTTATTATCTTATAAATTAAAAAGCACAAAACGCGATTTTTTGCGTTCTGCGCTTTTTGATTTGTATACTGTCTTATTGCCGCGTGGAGCTATTCGCAGTCCTCGCTCGTGATTTCCTCGCCGTCTATGGTGATGTTAATATCCTTATAAATGCTCATGCCCGTACCCGCGGGAATAAGCTTACCGATAATAACATTCTCTTTAAGACCGTGCAGCGGGTCGATTTTACCCTTAATCGCCGCGTCCGTCAGAACCTTTGTGGTTTCCTGGAACGACGCCGCCGACATAAAGGAATCCGTGGCAAGCGACGCTTTTGTTATTCCCAAAAGCACCGGCGAGCTTGTCGCGTAATTCGGGGTATATTCCGGATTTTCCGCCGCTTTTCTGTCAAGCAGCTTATTTGCCTCGTCAATCTCAAATCTATCAACCAGCGCGCCGATTAACAAATCCGTATCGCCCGCGTTCTCGACGCGAACCTTTTTCAGCATTTGACGCGTGATAACCTCGACGTGTTTATCGTTAATATCAACACCCTGCATACGGTACGTTCTTTGAACCTCGCGCGCGATATAAACCTGTACGGCTCTCGGGCCTTTAATATGAAGCAAGTCGTTCGGGTTTACAGAGCCGACTGTCAGCTCGTCTCCCGCCTCGATAATATCTCCGTCGTGTACCTTTATGCTCGCGCCGTAAGGAATTGTATAAGTTTTCGCCTCGCCCGTTTCGTCGTTCGCGACGGTAACCTCGCGCTTACGCTTTGCCTCGGACACTGTAACCGTGCCTCCGATTTCAGAAATAATAGCGACGCCCTTGGGTCGTCTTGCCTCAAAAAGCTCCTCAACACGAGGAAGACCCTGTGTAATATCGCTGCCGGACGCGACGCCTCCCGCGTGAAAGGTACGCATTGTCAGCTGTGTACCCGGCTCGCCGATTGACTGAGCGGCGATAATGCCTACCGCCTCGCCGACGTTTACAAGCTCGCCTGTCGCCAGGTTCGTACCGTAGCATTTAGCGCATACGCCGATTTTTGACTTACATGTGAGTACGCTTCTGATATATACCCTTGTTATACCCGCGGCAATAATCTTGTCCGCCTGTATATCGGATATAAGCTCTCCTTTTTTGACAAGCGCCTCGCCGGTTTCGGGATGAACTATATCCTCGATTGAAGTACGTCCGACAATTCTGTCCTTCAAAGGCTCTATGCTTTCCTTGCCGTCTGTAACCTCCGTTACCCATTCGCCCTCGTCCGTACCGCAGTCAAGCTCACGCACGATAACGTCCTGTGATACGTCGACAAGACGGCGCGTCAAATAACCGGAGTCGGCGGTTCTCAGCGCCGTATCGGTCAGACCCTTACGCGCGCCGTGCGAGGAAATAAAGTACTCAAGCACGTTAAGACCCTCACGGAAGTTCGCGCGGATAGGAATTTCAACCGTACGTCCCTGCGTATCCGCCATAAGTCCGCGCATCGCGGCAAGCTGTCTTATCTGGTTTTTACTTCCGCGGGCGCCGGAATCCGCCATCATGAATATAGGATTAAATTCTCCGAGGTGATCCATCATCGCCTCGGTAACCTCCGAGGACGCCTTTGACCATACGGAAATTGTCTGCTGATAGCGCTCCTCGTTGGTAAGCAGACCCATCTGGTACATCTGCTGTACCTCCTCGACCTTCTTTTCCGCGGCGGCAAGGATTTCCTTTTTCTGCTCCGGTACCTCAATATCCGATACCGCGACGGTAATCGCGCCCTTTGTCGAATACTTGTAGCCTGTGGCTTTAATCTTGTCAAGCACCTCCGCTGTTTCCGACGTGCCGCAGGTTCTTATACAACGGTCAATAATTTTCTCAAGCTGGCTCTTACCGACAACAAAGTCAATTTCAAGGTCAAAAACATTTTCGGGGTTGCTCCTGTCGATAAAACCTATATTCTGAGGAATATTATTGTTGAATATTATTCTGCCGACGGTTGTGCTTATCATTTTATTGCGCGGCTTGCCGTCAATTTCCTTTGTTACCTCGACAAGAATTTTTTCGTGAAGCGATACCTCCTTATTTTCGTAGGCGAGCGCCGCCTCGTCAAACGAGGTATATTTCTTTATAACAAGCGCCTTTACCTCGTTTATCAGCTTTTTGAGCGAGATTTGCAGCGTTCCCCCCGGAAGCACAAGAGTAATCGGATTTGCGTGTATTTCCGTTTCATTTTTCGCTACCTCGGAAAGCTCTTTGACATAATTCAGCGCCTCTTTTATATCGGTAAAGCTCTTTATCGGCTCTTCCTCGTTATACAGGACGATATTTTTCTCCTGCTCCGCCTTACCGAGTATTTCCGTCAGACGCTCAAGCCTCTGCTCATCGCCGAGGATGGTATCTATAATTCTGTCATAATGTTCCTTTACAAGAGTCAGATAGTAAGAACCCAAAATCATATCCTGTGTCGGAACCGTTACCGGGTGTCCGTCCTGCGGCTTTAAGAGGTTATTCGCCGAAAGCATCAGAAACCTTGCCTCCGCCTGCGCCTCCGGCGAAAGCGGTACGTGTACCGCCATCTGGTCGCCGTCAAAGTCGGCGTTGTACGCCGTACATACGAGCGGATGAAGTTTCAGCGCGCGTCCCTCGACAAGTCTTGGCTCAAATGCCTGAATACCTAATCTGTGAAGTGTAGGCGCGCGGTTCAGAAGTACCGGATGCTCCTTTATAACGTCCTCCAAAACGTCCCAGACCTCCGGCTTTGTACGTTCAACCATTCTTTTCGCGCTCTTTATATTGTGCGCCAGACCGCGCGAAACAAGCTCCTTCATTACAAACGGCTTGAACAGCTCAATCGCCATTTCCTTAGGAAGTCCGCACTGATAAATTTTCATTTCCGGACCGACAACGATAACGCTGCGTCCCGAATAATCGACACGCTTACCTAAAAGATTTTGTCTGAAACGTCCCTGCTTACCTTTAAGCATATCGGACAGCGACTTAAGCGGTCTGTTTCCGGGACCGGTTACGGTTCTGCCGCGTCTGCCGTTATTGATAAGCGCGTCGACAGCCTCCTGCAGCATACGCTTTTCGTTTCTTATAATAATATCGGGCGCACCAAGCTCCAGCAGTCTTTTCAGACGGTTGTTTCTGTTAATAACGCGTCTGTAAAGGTCGTTGAGGTCGGACGTGGCGAAACGTCCGCCGTCAAGCTGTACCATAGGGCGCAGCTCCGGAGGTATAACCGGAATAACTGTCATTATCATCCACTCCGGACGGTTTCCCGACAGTCTGAACGCCTCGACAATTTCAAGACGTTTTATTATTCTTGCTTTCTTTTGTCCCTGAGACGCGTCAAGCTCCTCCTTCAGCTCCGCGCTGAGCTGTTCCAAATCAATTCTTTCAAGAAGGGTCTTTATAGCCTCCGCACCCATGGACGCCAGAAATTTATCTCCGTACTTTTCCTTCGCCTCGCGGTATTCCGTTTCGGAAAGCACCTGATTCTGCATAAGACCGGTATTGCCGGGGTCTGTTACAATATACGCCGCAAAATAAAGCACCTTTTCAAGCTGTCTTGGAGAAAGGTCAATCATAAGACCCATTGACGAAGGTACTCCCTTGAAGTACCATATATGCGATACCGGAGTAGCGAGAGTAATATGACCCATTCTTTCGCGTCTTACCTTTGCCTTTGTTACCTCGACGCCGCAGCGCTCGCATATTTTACCTTTAAATCTTATCTTTTTATATTTGCCGCAGTGACACTCCCAATCCTTTGTGGGTCCAAAAATTTTCTCACAGAAAAGTCCGTCCTTTTCCGGTTTTAGCGTACGGTAATTTATGGTTTCGGGCTTTAACACCTCTCCGTGCGACCAGCTTAATATGGTTTCGGGAGAAGCCAGACCGATTTTAATTGCCTCAAAGCTGTTAAATTCTAACATTTTAAAACCTCCGTAGTCTATTCACACACAATATTAAAATTCATCATCATCAAAGTCGTCTTCGTCGGACAATCCGTTGTCATCCGCCAAATCATCGTCGTCAAAATCGTCGTCCAGAACCATATTCGCGTCGTCCAAATCGTCCTCCACAAGAGTATCCGCTCCGTCGCCGCCCTCCATTGTCTGAATAAGATCGTCGCTGACAACAACGTCCTCCTCTTCCTCAAATGAGGCGGCAAGGTCAATTTCCTCCATATTATGATTAAGAATTCTTATATCAAGCGCAAGCGACTGAAGCTCCTTAACAAGCACCTTAAAGGATTCCGGTATTCCGGACTTCGGAATATTCTCACCCTTGACAATGGCCTCATAGGTCTTTACGCGTCCCACAACGTCATCGGATTTAACCGTCAGTATTTCCTGTAAGGTGTACGCCGCGCCGTAAGCCTCAAGCGCCCATACCTCCATTTCACCGAAACGCTGTCCGCCGAACTGCGCTTTACCGCCCAGAGGCTGCTGCGTAACAAGCGA
>CAZWMB010000068.1:0-7106 GCA_964634635.1 uncultured Lachnospiraceae bacterium | reverse complement strand
TTCACCTTTTTTTCATAAATATTAAAAAATTAGCTTAAGCTAACAAAATTTTAGGAGGTTTTAAAGATGGATAATGTAGCGGAAATCTTTGGCAGTAAGGTATTTAATCTGCCAACCATGAAGGAACGTTTGCCTAAAGAGGTTTACAAATCGCTTGTAAAGACAATCCACGACGGTACGCCGCTTGATACGAATGTTGCCAACGCGGTAGCGCACGCTATGAAGGAATGGGCAATCGAAAACGGCTGTACGCACTATACGCATTGGTTTCAGCCTATGACAGGCGTTACGGCGGAAAAGCACGACTCATTTATTCAGCCGATTGATGATTTCAGCGGTACAATTAACCTTGAATTTTCAGGCAAGGAGCTTGTTATGGGAGAACCCGACGCGTCAAGCTTTCCTTCCGGAGGTTTAAGAGCGACATTTGAGGCGAGAGGCTATACCGCGTGGGATCCGACATCATTCGCGTTTATAAAGGATAATTCTCTTTGCATACCGACCTCATTTATTTCCTACACCGGCGAGGTGCTTGATAAAAAAACGCCTCTTCTCCGTTCAATGGAGGCAATCAGCAAGCAGGCTAAGCGAGTATTGGAATTTTTTGGCAAGGAGCCTATGAAGGTTGTTTCATATGTCGGACCGGAGCAGGAATATTTCCTTGTTGATAAAGAGCTTTACAAAAGGCGCAAGGATTTGGTTCTGACAGGCAGAACTTTATTTGGCGCAATGCCGGCTAAGGGTCAGGAGCTTGAAGACCACTACTTTGGTCAGATTAAGGAGCGTGTTTCCGCGTTTATGAAAGAGGTTGACGAGGAACTTTGGAAGCTCGGCGTTTTAAATAAGACAAAGCACAATGAGGTTGCTCCCGCTCAGCACGAAGTCGCTCCTATTTACTCTACGTCAAACATAGCGGCCGACCATAATCAGCTTACAATGGAAGTACTTAAAAAGATTGCAAACCGTCACGGACTTGTTTGTCTGCTGCACGAGAAGCCCTATGAAGGCATCAACGGTTCGGGCAAACACAATAACTGGTCCATCGGAACCTCGGACGGAGAAAATCTGCTGAAACCCGGAAGTAACCCCGGTGATAATACGCAGTTCCTTGTATTTTTGGCTGCTGTCATTAAGGCGGTTGACGATTATTCCGAGCTTTTAAGACTTTCCGTCGCGACTGCTGGAAACGATCACAGACTCGGCGCTAACGAAGCCCCCCCCGCTATCGTTTCAATGTATCTCGGCGACCAGCTAAAGACTGTTGTCGACAGTCTCGCCTCGGGAAAATCGTCATCAGACGACAAGGGCGGTACTTTGGAAATGGGAGTTGACACATTACCTAAGCTGCATCAGGATACCACTGACAGAAACAGAACCTCCCCGTTTGCGTTTACCGGTAATCGCTTTGAGTTCAGAATGCCGGGCTCGTCGCAGTCTGTATCCGGTATAAATATTGTAATCAACACAATAGTCGCCGAGGCTCTGTCCCAGATTGCGGACCGGCTTGAAGGCTCCCCTGACGCCATGGCAAAAGCACGGGAGGTTGCTATTGACATATTCAAAAAGCATGACAGAATTATATTTAACGGAAACGGATACAGTGATGAGTGGATTGAGGAGGCGGAAAGACGCGGACTTCCCAACCTTAAAACGTCAGTTGACGCTCTGCCGCTGTTTAAGTCAAAGAAATCAATTGATTTATTCGCAAAACACGGTGTATTTACTTCTGTTGAAACAGAAACAAGAACAGATATTATGATTGAGGACTATTCAAAGGCTCTTCATATTGAGATGCTTACGATGCTTGAGATGGCAAAGCAGGAAATTCTTCCGGCTTGTATCGATTACACCAACTCAATTGTTGAGGGTATAGCTAAAAAAGAGAGTATCGGTATAAGTGTTCCGAATGAAAAAGCATCGGCAAACACGCTTTCAGAAAATACGGAAAAGCTTATCGAAAAAATTGATGCTCTCGATAAGGCAAGCAAAGCTGTTCCTGAGTCGGATGACGTTGTTGTTACGGCTACATACTATAAGGATGTTATTATTCCCGCTATGGACGAATTAAGAGCTGTTGCGGATATCCTTGAAACAATGGTCGCAAAGGATTACTGGCCCTTCCCTACCTATACGGAATTGCTGTATCAGATTTAATTGCTTAGCAAAAGAGCTGTCGCAAAATGATTTTAAAATAACAAAATGCGCAAAAAACAGCTTTAAAAACAACAAAAATCTCTTGATTATATGACCTAAAAGCCATTTTTCAAGAGATTTTTTGTGCAATATTTTGCGGCGGAGTTATTTTGCCGCGGTCCCCTTTTATGCTTAAAAAGCTTTTATTCTATGGATTCTATTATGGCGTACTTGCCGTCTTTTCTTTTATAAACAACATTCATCTCATTTGTTTCAACATTTTTGAAAACAAAGAAACTGTGTCCGAGTAAATTCATTTGCAGAACAGCTTCTTCCGGATTCATAGGCTTAACAACAAATCTTTTTGTCTTTACAATCTCAAATTCCTTGGTTTCCTCGCCTTCCGTATATTCCGCGCCGCTTATAAGCATCGTTTCAGCCGTGGCGTCGCGCTTGATTTTCTTTTCGAGGCGCGTCTTATTTTTTCTTATTTGTCTTTCTATGACATCCACAATTTTATCTATCGCGGCAAGAATTTCACGGTCGGACGCCTCCGCGCGGTATATTACGCCTCCGGCATAAATTGTCGCTTCAATATAGTCGTTTTCCTTGATTGTTCCAATCACTACACGCGCCTCGGATTCGTCTTTAAAGAACTTATCAAGCTTTGACAGCTTCTTTTTCGTATAATCCTTGACCTTGTCTGTTAAATTGTATTTTCTGCCGATAATGTTAAACTTCATAAAGCTCACTCCTCTTTGTATTCTTTGGGATAACTCCCGGTTACTTAATATATACCCTTATTTTACAATATTAAACATTTTTTTAAAATTTAATTTTTTAGTACTTGATAAATGGAGTATTATATAGTAAAATATAGAATAGGAATATATACTTTATGAGGTGAAATAAATGTTCGGAATTTTAACCGTCGCTGTATTTACTTTGCTTGCGGGTTATTCTGTGTGGTCATATTATATCGTCCCCAAGTGCGGCAAGAGCCTGAATAAGAATAACGGCAACGCTGTATATATTATAATTTTAACGGCCGCCGCGCTTTTTCTGCGTATAATTTTAAGCTCGGTTTACAGAGGTCATAAAACCGACATGAATTGTTTCATCGGCTGGGCAAACGCTGTTTTTGAGCACGGTTTCGGCAACTTCTATGAGCTGGACATGTTTCATGACTATCCTCCCGGCTACATGTTTGTGCTTTACGTTGTAGGCGCAATACAGAAGCTGTTCGGTTTTCAGGATGGCGCACAGTATATTCTTATTAAACTGCCCGCAGTTATATGTGATATTATAACAGGTATTGTAATTTATCGTATAGCCAAAAATAAGCTGCCGGACGATATTTCCGCTATGATAGCGGCTATCTATCTGTTCAATCCCGCATCAATTGTAAACAGTTCGTTATGGGGACAGGTAGACTCGGTATACACTCTGTTTGTATTATTGATGATTTACATGATTACCGAAAAGAAAATGATTATCTCTTATTTTCTGTTCTCACTGTGTATTTTTATAAAACCGCAGTCGTTTGTATTTACGCCCGTACTTATTTACGGTTTTGTTGAAAATGTGTTTTTAACGGACTTTAGCGTGAAAAAGCTTTTCAGTAATATCGCGGGAGGTCTGGGCGCCATTGTAATGATATTTATTCTTGCGCTGCCGTTTGGTATAGGTAATGTAACAGACCAATACAAAGCAACAATGTCATCTTATCCGCACCTTACGGTTAATGCGTTTAATATATGGGGCGCTCTCGGTAAAAACTGGGAAGACTTATCCACGGTTACCTCTGTTATAGGATATATACTGATTGCGGCAATAGCTGTTTATTCGTTCTGCATACTTATAAAAAGCAAGGATAAATCAAAGTATTTCTTCGCGGGGGCAATGCTTGCCTTTATGACATATATGCTGTCCACCAAAATGCATGACCGTTACGCATTCCCCGCCATGGTTCTTTTGCTTATGGCGTTTTTGATAAGCTTTGACAGGCGGAATTATTTAATGTATATTTTGGTTACGGTTTCACAGTTTTTTAATACCTCTTGGGTATTGTTTATATATGAAACCGATACGGGTAAATACTTCAGAAGTACCACTGTCACCATTGCCTCGCTTATAAACGTCGCTTTGCTTATATTTATTATATACTTAACTCATAAAATGTATTTTTCTAACAATATTCAGACTGAGATTAGTAAGAAGAGCAAAGCTTTATATAAGTCAAACACACAAAAAAAGCAGACAAAACCGGCTGCGTCAGGTAAGAAATTCACAATGGCACATTCTGCGGTCATGCCAAAGCTTACGCGTACAGACGCCGTTATAATGGCGGTTATAACAATTCTTTACGCGGGTATAGCTCTCTATGACCTTGGAGATACTCACGCTCCGCAAAGCGAATATATCTTGTCAGACAATAATGACGTTACCATTGATTTAGGCTCGGACGTACAGGTTGGAGGCTTTGAATTTTATCTTGGCTCCTATGAATTAAATGAAAGCCGTTCTCTTAATATTAAGTGCGTCGCGTCCGACGGCGCCGACGCCTATTCAAAAGCTCTTACGAGCGGCTCGGTATTCAAATGGGATAAAATAGACGTCGACGCTGAGATGAGATATATTACCCTTTCCGCAAATAATGAAAGTCTGTCAATAAAAGAATTTGCCGTTCTTGACACGGACGGAAATTTAATTGCTCCTGACAATATTACTCCGTCAGAGGCAGAAAACATTTTCGACGAACAGTCCGAGGCGCCTGAACGCTCTACTTTCCGGAACAGTACGTATTTTGATGAAATTTATCATGCCCGTACGGGCTATGAATTTGTACACGGCCTGTCGGTATATGAATGGACTCATCCGCCGCTCGGCAAGGTATTTATTGCCGCCGGTATAAAGCTATTCGGTATGACTCCGTTTGGGTGGAGAATTGCGGGAACGGTATTTGGTATAATTATGGCGCCCGTTATTTACATGTTCGCGTTAAGCCTCCTTAAAAAGAGCTGGCTTGCGGCTATTACATGTACGCTGTTTACATTTGATTTTATGCATTTTACTCAAACCCGTATTGCGACAATTGACGTGTATATAACATTTTTTGTAATACTCATGTTCTATTTTATGTACCAGTATTACAGCATGAGTTTTTATGATACTCATTTGCGCAAAACCCTGGCGCCGCTTGCTTTTTCAGGTATAAGCATGGGCTTGGCCGTTGCGAGCAAATGGACGGGCGTATATGCCGGTGTGGGCTTGGCAATAGTGTTTTTTATCACTATATACAAACGCTACAACGAATATCTTTATGCAATGAATAAACCCGATGGTCAAACCGAAGGAATTTCTCACGCATATATTATTCAAAGCTTTAAACCGAATTTTATAAAAACTATTATATGGTGTTGCATATTCTTTGTGATAGTTCCCATAATTATTTACTGCGCGTCATATTTTATGTATCTCAAAGCGCCTGATATGCACGGACTGAAATCCATTATCGAAAACGCTCAGTCAATGTATACCTATCATTCAAAAACCGTTCTCAACTCGGAGCATCCGTACTCCTCAAGATGGTATGAATGGCTGATTATGAGACGTCCGGTTTGGTATTATTCCGGTACGGTGTCAGACGGAGTCAAGGAGGGTATAAGCGCCTTTGGTAATCCGCTTGTATGGTGGGTTGGTCTTCCGGCGTTTATATATATGGTGTATCTTATATGCAAGAAAAAAGATATGAACTGCCTGTTCCTTGTAATAGCGTACACAATTCAGATTTTATTCTGGATACCTATTAAAAGGCTTACGTTTATATACCATTACTTCCCCATGGTGCCGTTTTTGACGCTTATTATCGGCTATTCAATAAAAGAACTGTATAATAATGCTGAAAGTAAAAAGAAAGTTATGTATGGCGCGTTCGTCTATACAGGACTTGTAATTATACTTTTTGCAATGTTCTACCCTGTCCTGTCCGGTCAGCCCTGTTCGGTGTGGTATGCGGAGCATTTTCTGAAATGGTTTGACAGTTGGGTGTTGTTATAATGGGGAGGTTATCATGAAAAACGTAAATGTAGGTTTATGGTATGAAATTTACAGTTTTCTTAACATAAACCGGATATATATCGGGGCGTTTATATCTGTGCTTTGCAGTGTATTGATTGCGCTTGAAATATGCTGTATAAATAAATTGTATATGAAAAACCTTGTACAATATACGCTCAAAAAAAATATTTTCATGGCTCAGTTTGCGTCCGGTACAAAGATTGCGCGCTCTGTTCCTATGCCCGGGCTTACCCGAATTGACGTAGTTATAATGGCTGTTATAACAATTGTTTATGCGGGAGCGGCTCTTTTGCGCTTAGGCAGCGCCGATACTTTAAGCAGTGAATATATTCTTAATAAAGGCGAAACGGTTACAATTGACCTTGGAGAGGATAAAACCTCAAGATTTTTTAAATTCTGTATTTCATCTTATAATTTGGATGAAGGACAAGTTCTTACCATTAACTGTAAAACATCTGACGGAACTCAGACTTTGTTACATGATGTTGTGATTGATGATCCATGGTACTGGCAAGAATTTGGCGCGGGAGATACAAAAGCGAGATATATTATGCTTTCTACAAATTCAGATGAACTGTGCATAATGGAATTTTCTTTATATGATTTGGATAATAATTATATCCCTCCCGTCAATATTACGCCCTCCGAAGCGCATAATTTATTTGATGAATCCGAAAAGATACCTGAACACAACAGCTTTTATAATACATGTATTTTCGATGAGGTATTATATGGTCAGACAGCTTACGCATTTCTTAATGGTCTGCACATAAATGAGTGGACTCATCCGCCGCTCGGCAAGGTTCTTATTGCGGTCGGAATGAAAATTTTTGGTTTAAATCCATTTGGCTGGAGAATTGTCGCAGCGGTATTTGGCATTTTGATGGTACCGG
>CAZWMB010000067.1:3105-7173 GCA_964634635.1 uncultured Lachnospiraceae bacterium | reverse complement strand
GAAAGTACGGACTGCCGTTTGTGCAGCTCGTTGACGGCAAGGGTCAGATGACGAAAGAAACGCCGTGGGCGGGTACGTTCTGCAAGGGCGCCGACAAGGAAATACTTGTCGACCTTGAAAAGAGAGGTCAGCTCTTTAACGCGCCCAAATTTGAGCACAGCTATCCGTTCTGCTGGAGATGCGACACGCCGCTTATTTACTACGCGCGCGATACGTGGTTCATCAAGATGACAGCGGTTAAGGACGATTTGATTAAGAACAACAACACAATCAACTGGATACCGAAAACCATAGGCGAGGGCAGATTCGGCGCGTGGCTTGAAAACGTTCAGGACTGGGGCATAAGCCGTAACCGTTACTGGGGTACTCCGCTCAACATTTGGGAGTGCGAGTGCGGTCACAGACACGCGATAGGTTCAATCGCAGAGCTGAAGGAAATGTCCTCGAATTGTCCCGACGATATAGAGCTTCACCGTCCGTTTATCGACGCGGTCACGATTAAGTGTCCTGAGTGCGGCGGTGAAATGCATCGTGTGAGCGAGGTTATCGACTGCTGGTTTGACTCGGGCGCGATGCCGTTCGCGCAGTACCACTATCCGTTTGAGAATAAGGGTTTGTTTGAAAAGACGTTCCCCGCCGATTTTATCAGCGAGGCGGTTGACCAGACAAGAGGCTGGTTCTACTCGCTTTTGGCTGAGTCGACGCTGCTGTTTAACAAGGCGCCGTACAAGAATGTAATTGTTTTGGGTCACGTTCAGGATGAGAACGGTCAGAAGATGTCTAAGTCAAAGGGTAACGCTGTCGACCCGTTTGAGGCGCTTGAAAAGCACGGCGCGGACGCGATACGTTGGTACTTTTACTCCAACAGCGCGCCGTGGCTGCCGAACCGCTTTCATGACGGCGCGGTCAGCGAGGGTCAGCGTAAATTTATGGGTACGCTTTGGAACACATACGCGTTCTTCGTATTGTATGCCAATATAGATAACTTTGACGCGACAAAGTACACGCTTGAATACGACAAGCTTTCCGTGATGGACAAGTGGCTTTTGTCAAAGCTCAACACGCTTGTAAAGACGGTGGACGCGAACCTTGAAAGCTACAAAATAACCGAAACCGCGAGAACGCTTGACAGCTTTGTTGACGAGCTTTCAAACTGGTACGTGCGCCGCTCGCGCGCGAGATTCTGGGTAAAGGATATGCCGCAGGACAAGGTTAACGCGTATATGACGCTCTATACCGCGCTTGTTACGGTCTGCAAGGCGGCGGCTCCTATGATTCCGTTTATGACCGAGGATATTTACCAGAACTTAGTAAGAAGCGTTGACAAGTCCGCGCCCGAGAGTATTCACCTTTGCGATTTCCCGACGTATGACGAAGAGCTGATTGATAAGGAGCTTGAAAAGAACATGGAGGAGGCGCTCTCCGTTGTGGCGCTTGGCAGAGCTTGCAGAAATAACGCAAATATCAAGAACCGTCAGCCTATCGGCATGATGTATGTTAAAGCTCCGGAGAAGCCGAGTGAGTTTTACACCGATATTATAAGGGAGGAGCTTAACGTCAAGACGGTTGAATTTACGGACGACGTTTCAGGTTTCACCTCGTACAAATTTAAGCCGCAGTTAAAAACGCTCGGCAGACGTTTCGGAAAGAATATCAACGCTGTCCGTGAGATTTTGGCTAATGCCGACGGCAATAAGGCAATGGCTGAGCTGAAGAAAACCGGAACGCTTAAAATTGACGTTGACGGAAACGAGGAGGCTTTGTCCGAGGAAGATCTCCTGATTGAGTCGGCGCAGACGGAGGGCTTTGTGTCTGCGAGCGACTACGGCGTAACAGTCGTGCTTGATACAAATTTAACCGACGAGCTTATCGAGGAGGGCTTTGTGCGCGAGATTATCTCAAAGGTACAGACTATGCGCAAGGACTCCGGTTTCGAGGTTATGGACCATATTAAGCTGAGCTGCCGGGGTAACGGCAGAATTGCGGAAATTATCACGGCTAACGCCGGTACCGTACAGACCGAAACTCTCGCTGACGAGGTTGACACGTCGAAGGCGGACGGCAACGCCAAGGAATGGAATATCAACGGTGAAACGGTCACTCTCGCGGTTAAGAAGCTGTAATAAAAGAGCGGTATTTACGCGTTTAACATTAAAAAAGGATAAAATATGAAGAGTCGTATTTTATCCTTTTTTATATTCCCGTGTTTTTATCGCGTACGCCGCTTGACCGATAAATTATTTTTCAACGGACAGTATTTTGAATTCAATCTCTCCGCCCGGAGTAAGCGCTGTGACGGTATCGCCGGCGGTGTGATTTATACACGCCGCGCCTATGGGCGATTCGTACGAAAGCTTGTTTTTGTACGGATCCGCCTCGGTTGTGCCGACAATCGAGTAAACCTTCTCATCTCCGAATATTTGAAGTCTTACTTTTTTGCCTACCGTAACGATGTCCGAGTTGTCATCCTCGATAACTACTGAGTATTTAAGCATATATTCCAACTTGTTTATTCTCGCCTCAACCTCCGCCTGCTCTTCCTTCGCCGCGTCGTATTCGGCGTTTTCTGACAAATCTCCGAAGGAACGCGCCTCCTTTATCTTCGCTGAAATTTCCTTTCTCGTAACATTTTTCAGCGTGTCAAGCTCCGCCTCAAGAGCCTCCTTACCCTCTCTGGTAAGCACGCTTTCCTTTGCCTCTGCCATTTACAAGTCATCCCTCTCATTATAATTTCTTAGCAGTTCATTATCTGTCAGCTTATTATACATTTTTTTGTTTATCTTGTCAACCTATTTTGCCCGCGATACGCGGATTTATTTTTAATTTACGGACAGAATAATAACACACATTATAAATACAGAAATTTTATGAAGGAGGGCTTTTTTTGACTTTCCCTGAGCTAAAAAAGGATTTTTACAAGCGTTATGAGCGTTCGTCGGCGTTTCTGCATTTTGTTTCGCAGGGATTTTTATGCGCGCTTTTGGGACACGCGCATATTCCGCAGTCGCCGTCGCTGTGTCTTACGCTGTCAATGCGTATACAAATGCTCGCGCGTACTCTCGCGGACGCCTCGATACGGATAGAGGACGCGGCGTCCGATAAGTATTTTTCATATATACCCGGTACTCCGACCGGAATTTTGCGCGGCGACGACCGTTTTGCGGCGGAGCTTATAGACTCCATGCGCGCCTATAAGCTTAAGGGAGCGGAAATTCTGTACGAAAGCTCCGTTCCGGATTTTATCCCGCGTAAGGAAACGTTCGCCTGCGCGCTTGTGCGGTCGCTTGACAAGCTGAACTCTTTGGAGCTTGACACTTTGGCGGCCGCCGAGATATGCGCTATGGGTAAAAATCCCAATCCGTATATTTCAATGCTGGAGTCAAGAAAGGGCTACGCCGTTCTTACCGGCGGCACAGCGCCGAAACGGTTGCCTCTGCCGCTCTCGGGCTATAAAATAATATCCGCCTATTGTACCGGACGCGCACGCGGCGTGGAGCGTGACAAGCGTATTAAAAGCGCCATGCGCTCGATTGAGCGTATATATCCGCACGTGGGGAGTATTGCTGACGTAACGCGTGAAATGGCGGATAACGCGCGTATAAAGGACAAAAGCGCTTTAAAGTATATGTATCACCTGGCGGACGAAAATAAAAGACTGAAGGAAACGGAGGCGGCTCTAAAACGCTGTGACATTAAAACGCTGTTTTATAATATGAATATGTCGCAGAAATCGATGGAGAAATATTGGGATACGGACAGCGAGTATATATCGCTCGCGCGTATCGCGGCGTCGGTCGAGGGAGCTATGGCGTCGCGGTGCGGTGACAGCGGCGTAGTTATTATCGCGGAGGAGGATAAGGTAAATTATATTATGGGTATTGTCGGGAATGAATTTGAAGTGAATATAGGCTATAAGCCAACCTTCTGTATATCGGATCCTTTTTGAATGTAAAAAGCTTTACAAATAAAACGACGCGCCGCGCTTTTTTGATATATTACAGTTAAGTCAAAATATTCCGCGCATTCCTTGCCGCGGACATTGACATATTTTTTACGACGATATATAAT